>JADJFV010000021.1 GCA_016708435.1 Leptospiraceae bacterium
ACAATGAACAAGAATACGATATTAGAGATGATTGTCTTCTCCATTCTAAGTGCGCCGAGAAAGTTTGCTTGCTCTTCTGCAATGGTTCGAACAGAAAAATATGCACCCGCTGTAATGCTGCTATCAAAGTCAGAAGACCCGATTGTTTGTAAAATCAATTGCTTATGTATTGTAAATCATCTAGTGATTTGACTTTAACCGTTATTTGGTTTACTGAGTTTTTCATTTTAAAAACTTTTGTGCCGTAGGTAGAGACATGAAGATAAACTTAGAATCGTAATTATAGTATCCTGTCTTAAAAAGCCCAGTCACTGCAAAAGAGGAAATATTTAATTCTACACCGCGGCTAACATTGAAACTGCCGCTCGGAACAGCAAGTGTAATTCCCCGACCTAAATTGTAATTATAAAGGAGAGACATTTCTTTTCCAATCACTACAAGGTTCTTGGAGTTTAATTCTTTTATATCTTCTCGATTGTAGTATTCTAGTTTTGAAAATTGGGAACTTGGTTTGCACTAACTCTTCTTCGTTTGGAATTGGAACTGCGCGAATCATCACTGGCACAAACGTATTGTTATTCTGCAAGAGTCCGTGACTTGTGATATTACCCTGCATGGATATAACTCTTTCTTTGAGAGTAGGGTTTTGCAAAAGTAATTCTACCATTCTTTCGTATTTCTGAATCTCGCCGCTACCTTGCGTATTTTCAATGGTGATATGAGGACCACCACTCCAGAGAGATTCTTTCACCTGACGTTGGAATCCGTTGAAGATAGATAGCACAACGATCAAAAGAGATACGCCGACCATCATCACAATAAAAGAAAGTCTTGATTTAAGAGATAAAAGACCGAATACGCGAGAGCCGCGAATATAACGAAAGGTAATCAGGGAAATAATGTTCATCGAATTACAGATTTTATTAAATTACTAGGCTGTCAATGCAATCACGAAAGGATTTGTAAATCATTGCTTAATTCGCTTCTTTCTCTGCATTTCTTTCTGTAATACGCATGATTAGGATGGATGCAAAAAATAAAACTAGAAGGGGAGCAAAAAGCATCATCATCGAAAATACGTCTGGTCCCGGAGAAAGTATTGCCGAGAATATGGAGAGGATAACGATCGTTTCGCGCCACTTGGCAAGTAGATAACTAGAAGTCACAAGCCCTAGTCTTCCTAAAAGAATTAATACGACAGGAAGTTCGAAGCTCAGTCCAAAGATGAGATGAATATTAAAAAAAACATCGTAGTATTCGTCAATCGGAAGCTTCATATCTATATCAGGAGGTCGAAACATTACAAGAAAAATCTTTAGAAAATTTTCAAATACAGTAAACCAGCAAAGTGCCAAACCACCCCAAAAAAGTATTGTAGCAAAGGTTATCATCAATTTGCCGTAACGCTCCATACTGACATCGACAGCAGGAGCGATGAAGCCCCAGAGGATATAGAGAAGAAGGGGAACGCTAAACAATATGGCTAAGACAAATGAAGTTTTTAAATAAATGAGCATTGGAGCCATGAGCTTGATTTGATAAAAGGTAGCATTGGCTCCTAAAACTTTCTTATAAGGAGAGGCAAAGATAGTATGCACTTCAGAACCGAAAAACATAAACCCAATAGTAAAAACTGTAACAATAAGGATACAATGAATTAGCCGCTGACGTAACTCTTCTAGATGATCGCCGAGGGACATGAATTTTTCTCGATTGTCTGTGGGGATAACATCATTTTGCTCTTCTGCTACGATTGGAAGAGTTGGCTTTGTGGCAGTCAATTCACTTGGCTTCGAAGAAATATCTTTCATTTTAGTGAGAGACTTCTTTTTGGTTGTTTTCGATTTTACCGCCATTTAGTTAAGACTTCTTAGCCGCCTTTTTTTTTGCAACAGGCTCTTCTTCTTTGTATGCAGGTGTAGCAGGTGGACTCTCAGGCTCTTCACTTGCAGCACTAGAAAGTGATTTTTTAAATTCTTTAATTCCGCTACCTAAATCTTTTGCAAGAGAAGGAAGTTTTTTGCCTCCAAAAAGCAATAAGACAATTAATAGAATGAAAGCTATTTCCCAAGGACCAAGATTAAACAATGCTAGTGGTGGTAACATAAAAACTCCTTAAGTTTTAGTCCGATTATACGTTCCTGAAACGGTATTTGATAGTTTTATAAGTGCAAACAAGACGTCAATGAATTCTCAACTCTCTTTTATCGCCAACTACCTAAAATAAACTGTCCACAATAAATATTTGACCTGAGGCTTACTGTAATAATCATAGGCAGTTGTTATAAGAATATTCCTAATTTAATCGTTATGTTATTTCTTTTGCTGCCGCAGTGCTTTCAAGGGTAATTGCTAGTTTCCTCACTGGAACTTTTAATCATTTGGTGATTAACAAATTCATGAATGAATCTTTGTTTCGTAACATGATTAATCTATTTCTGATTTTGGTTTTTTCCTTTCTCGGATCTATGATTGGCTTCATGGGGATAATCGGATTTGCCGCAGACGAGAGCGCTGGAGAGATATTTCCTTATTACATTGGAATATCGGTGTTAGTCTCTATTCTTTGTTCGATAGGTTATTATTTGATTAAATTACGATAAGCTTTTAATCTGCTGATAAATACACGCATTCATCTTTCCATTCAATGAAGCGTGTTTCCTTTTTGCGATTCTCACAGCCAGCTTTTACACAGAGCAAAGTCTGATTTGACTTGTTCTGCATAATCATTACCAAGTTTTACAATTGTATTTCTCGTTCCCGACCAGGCTTTTATTGCGGATAATGCTGTGTTGGCGAAGGAAAGAGACGTTGAGCGTATTAAGATGGATTTATAAGATCTACTATGAGCATAGGCAACGGCTCTAGCTGAATGCTTGAGATATTTCTTAAAATCAGATTCAGAGTGAAAGTCTTTCGATTCTAACTTTTTCTTAAATGGAGAAATTCTAGATACAAGATAAGAGCGATTAGCCGTAATCATCGTTCCTAAAAAACTATCTGGATTTGCGAGCATTGCATTACAGGCAGTCTTTGTTCGTTCCGCATGATTCGTAAAGAAGGAATTGTATTCTGCTTCGGACATGTCTTTCATAAGGAATAGACAGGGGAGTCTTTGTTCTTTGATTTCTAATAAAAGGGGATTTGAATCTCCTTGGATGAGCGCATAATACTTATGAACCCCTTGGCTTCCCATTCCTGAGTGGAGCCTACGAGCAATGTCTTGAATCTGAAAAAAGGCACTTCTTTTTTCAGCAGAGAAATCACCAAGGCTTTCAATGTAATCACTCCAATTGGAATGAATCTCTCGTGATTCTATTTCGGTTAAAGCACATAGTTCTGGATTTGATAGATCGAAACAACTCTTTCCGTCGACTGACTTTGTCCATTTGGCAAGAAGAGTTGTGTTAGATTTTTTATCTTTTAATTCATCTACCGTATCTTTTGGAAAGCCATCGAGGTTATTCTCTATTAGCTCCAATTCTTTTCCGTCTTCGCTGATTTCAGAGAGTTTCTTGGTATTCTTCTAAAAGTATTCGGCCAGATCAGAGGCTTCTTTCGGCGAGAATTTAAAATCAACATCTTCTCTTTGCAAGAAAATGCTTGTCACAAATCGAATCAGGTCTAGGTAAAATGGGGCAATGAACGATTCATCGAAATCATTTACATCTAGCTTGATTTGACCATCAGCATTTTCAAAGAAGCCAAGATTTTGTGTATGCAAATCTCCTTGAATCCAAGTCTTGATGCGTGGAGTTTGTTTCCATTCGGAAGGAATTGGAATCAAAAGAGAATCAATGTCTTTATAGAATAGATGAGCAGTCGCACGGAAAAAATGATAAGAGGATTCTTTCATCTCATTGAATTTGGATTTTAGAATAGTTTCTTCTGTTATAAAACTATTCCAAGAAGTAATTTCCTTTTTTAAAAAATCACTTCTTGATGGGTTATTGTTGGTTTGGGTTTGTTCTGATGGCATTTATTTTTACGGTCATTTCGAACACTGCTTGGCGTTTGAATTTGCGACTAAGCAAATAGACTGTGTGAGAAATCTATATTTGTTAGAACGAATCAGCCAAATCCTTTTAACAAATATAGACCTCTCACGAAAAAGCTGTTCGAGGTGACTGTATAATCCTTATTTCTTTTTGTCTTTCTCTTTCTTACTTATTTTTGTCGATTTCTCTTTCTTAGCCGGTGCTTTCTTTTCTGCTTTTTTGGGAGCTGGTTTTTCCACTGCTGGTTCTGTTTCTTCTTCTAAGATTTGAGGAGGCTCTATCTTAGGAAGCTTCACTTCTTTTGGACTTACAGGCAAAGCAACGTTATCCTTAATTGCTTTTTCAAGCTCTTCATTTTTCTTGGAATCGAACCACCAGAAGTCGGTTGCATAGTCCTCTGTCCCGTAACGTCCCAGAGGCATATCGGGCATACCGAATTTATTCCAATACATAAGGCGCGTATTCGTTAAGTGCCAGAGCAATACATAAGGATACTCTTTGTAAATAATGGTGTCGATTTTTTTTACGATTTCATTTCTCTTGGCAAGACTAAATTCTGATTTTTGTTTTTCAATGAGGGCATCGACTTCTTTATTCTTAATACCAGCTAAGTTGTTTTGTCCCTTTTCGTCTGCATACTTTGCAAACCACATAGGCTCAAGGATCTTTAAACTCCACCTCCCCAAGCAGCCCAAGTAAGATCAAAAGCATAATTGTCTTTTCGGGCACTACATGCGGCAAGATCAGTTGTTTCGATGTTTGCCTTTATCCCCAATTGCTTTGCTGCTTCCATGAAAACAGTAAAGTATTTTTCAGTGCTCTTATCTCTATCGGTATTGTGATAGAAAATTCCTTTCCGCCTTTTCTAAAATTCCACTTGCGTTTGGTTTCCATCCAGCTTCTGTTAATAGCTCTCTTGCTTTTTCTGGGTCAAATTCTATTGCTTCGTTTGGATTGACTTCTCCGTTTAGGTAGTAGTCAGGATAATAGCTATTAGTCGGATCATATTCATTGTAAGCGAGTTTTTCAATCATCTCTTTGCGATTGACTAGATGAGCGATTGCTTTGCGAACACGTTTGTCTTTAAAAATATCTCTTCTAGTATTCATTGCCCAACCTTGAAATCCGAGAGGCTTCTCATTGAAGATTCTTTGTTTGACAATGTAGTTCTTGTCAAATTTTTCTCCGACAGCTTCTGTTACCCAGGTAGCCGCTTTGTAAGAGGGAAAAATGTCCATATCTCCTTTGAGCATTGCTTGGTAACCAATTGCTTCTTCGTTATAGACTTTGTAAAATACATCGTCAAAGTTATATCGACCATTATTAAATGGATACGCTCTTTGCCAATAGTCACCACGGCGAACCATTCGCACATAACGTCCCGGTTTTGACTCGGCTAGTTTATAAGGACCGGAGATAATTGGAAATTCAAAATTTCTTTGTTGAAATCTTTTCTTCATAGTAATGTTTTGGTAAAATATAAATCCCTGTTGCAATGGTATTAAAATTGTACCAATGAATATTTTTTGCAGTGAACTCTATTGTATAATCGTCAATGACAACTGGCATTTCAAAACGAGATAGACCGATACGGAAAACGGCTGTATTGTTCTTCTTGTCCATAATTGTATTGAAAGTAAAAAGAACGTCATGCGCAGTAATTGGTTTATCATCTGACCACTTTGCGTTTTGATCGATGATGAATGTAAATTTTTTCTTGTCTTTAGAAATTTTCCATTCTTTGGCGATATGAGGAATATTGTCTAGAGTGATCGGATGATTTGCTGTTAAAGGCTCAAACATGGAAGTATAAATTCGGGCTGTGGTCGAATATTGTTCTAGATAATAGTTCAGAGATTTTGGAAATTGGTGACTATAGATTTTGAAGGAGCCGCCTTTGACTAATTGGAGATGCGATCGGATTGGATTGCTTAAGAGCCTCTGGTATCGAGGCTACATCACCAGTCCAAGGCACGTCATCAACTTTGATCGCTTGAATTTCTTCCACTTTTTCCGTTTTCTTGCAAGAAAAGAATGGATGAATTAGCAAACTTAATAGGGAATAGGTTTGCAATTAAATAAATCTTGTTTTAAATCGAGGATCCTTGAATCACAATAACTTTAATCAACTTTTTATTTATCAATTAAATACAAGAATTTTTTGTATAGAGAAGGGCGTAACCATACTAAAGGCACCTGAAAGTTTCTTTACAACTCCTGAGATTATAACGGCAGATGCAGTTTGGCTCATGGGTGTCTGGCTTCCATCACAAGCTTCTGTAAAAATATGCAAAGAACACGAGGGATTAGGATGGCTTAATTCTTGTAAACTCTCTGCCTGATTTGGTGGATTCAGATTTAATTGACCCACCTTATGCCATTTACGATTACAAACCAAAACCCACTGAGAGCAGATATATTTTAAATTAAAACAATTTAGATACAAGCTAAAATGCAATTGGTAAGAAGTTGACTTAGATTTTGTCTTCAACTATGTCAGTGTAGTTGACTCACCGTTAGTCGAACAGTATCCAGATTTATTTCTCAAAAGAAGAGAACGCAACTGTTTGTAAAATTCTTTTACATAAGAACGCCGGAAGAATTTATTATTATGGTAGAGATCCATACTACGATGGTTGGACGGATAAGGTTCAATGGGATTTTCTCATCCCAAAACATTTTGTAGTTCACAAAAATTCTCGTATTAGAAATTTCAGATGCCTGTGATGGTCTTAGATGCGATATGGCAATGCTTCCACTCCAGGAGGATGTCGAAAAACACACGGCATACGCGTGCATTATCCTACTGGAAAGAATTAATCGAGAGCAATTAAAGAAGGTAGACTCGATTTCTTATTCATAGCGGAAGTCTATT
>JADJFV010000022.1 GCA_016708435.1 Leptospiraceae bacterium
ACAGGGGCCTCAAGTGGATTCGGCATTGATTTTGCTAATATATTCGCAGAAAGCGGATCTAATCTTATCTTAGTAGCAAGACGAATAGAGCCTATGCAAGAATTAAAGAGAAAGGTAGAAGCAAATCACAAAATAAAAGTTGAAGTAATCCCAATGGATTTGAGCACTAAAGAAGCACCGGTTACTCTCTATAATGCGGTCAAATCGAAAGGCATTGTTGTAGACGCTCTTATTAATAATGCAGGCTTTGGAATCTATGGAGAATTTGTTGATGCTCCCTGGGACAAAGAAGAAATGCAACTTATGGTAGATGTTGTAAACCTTATGCATCTAACAAAGCTTTTTTTGAAAGACATGGTAGCGCGTAACTCTGGTTATATCCTGAATATTTCCTCTATCGCTGCATTCCAGCCTTCTCCCCTTTATGCATCTTACTCAGCCGGCAAAAGTTATGTTCTAAATTTCACCGAAGCATTAAACTATGAACTTCGTAATACCAATATAAAGGTAAGCACACTCGCTCCCGGTGTTACTCGCACAGGATTCCAAGAAACGGCTGCAAAAGAAAAACCACTTACACCTTACCAAAAACTCAGTATGATGGAAAGTAGACCTGTAGCTGAAATAGGGGTAAGAGGTCTTATGCGCGGAACTCCAAGTGTATTGCCTGGATTTATGAACAAACTCAGTATCTTCTTTCTTCGATTTACACCAAGACGAGTTATGGCTCTCATGGTATATCGACTCATGAAGATAGATTGATTTTTTCTTTGAACTCCTACCGGGAAGGTAAGGATTGTTAGCCAATCATAATATATCCCAAAGCTAGAAAGGATAGATTTATTCTTTTCTCCATAACAGTCTTTACTTTCTTCGATTTCATTTTTCCCAAAGGTTTTGCAAGATGATTCTAGATCAAAGATTACTAAATCGGATGAAAACTTCATTGCGCAATCTTCACCATTAACAGATACGATGGTCTTAGATATTCAAACTCATATCGTTTTTTTTTCGGTGTCTGTTATCAGTGTGCATCGGTGGTAATCAGTTCCTACAACTTAAACTCTTTTGCTGGAACGAAGATTTTTTTTCTCCAATTCTCTTGCGGTCATGATTAGCATTTGCAATCTATTTTCGATATTTCCAATGCTAATATCGGGGTCATAGTCTAGAGATAGTATTTGAATATCGTTGTATTTTTCTTTAATTGCTTTGATTAAACCTCGCCCTGAGATATGATTGGGAAGACAACCAAAGGGCTGAACAATGATAAAGGATTTAATTCCTTTTTTAATCATGGCAATAATTTCACCGGGCATGAGCCAGCCCTCTCCGGAATTAAAAGAAATATCAAAGACCTCACTCGCATTCTTGCTAATTTCATATACAGTAGGTCTATATTCATAAAAGCGAAACGATTTCATGATTTTATCAATTGGCTTTCTATTAAAATTTACAACACCTTCTATGATTTGTTGCATTACCCAATCTTTTAGTGGAATCTCAGAGAATTTTTTTCGTGCGCATACTATAATTAACCATCTCTTGCGAAAAGAAATCGGAAATGGGTGGAAGGATTGTTTCCATATCGTTCTTTCGCAAATATTCGATTAGCCCGTAATTCGCTACAGAGTTGTAATTAACCAGTATCTCCCCAATGATGACAACTTTGGGTTTTGGATTCGATCTATCTATTTCGATTTTATTAAATGCAGGGACTGCTTCTTTTAAAACTTTTTTTGCTCTTCGAAAATTAGTCATGAGAGCATCCATTCCTTTATCCATATAATGCTTGAATACTTTTTCAGTCTCACCTTGATTTTTCTCATAGGGCAAAGTTTTCTGTCTCATCTCATTCAAAGATTCCCAGATAAGCATTCCCTGAAGTGCAATTATATCCCAATAAAAACCAAGTCTAAATCCGGGATGTGTTTCGTAGATATCAGAATCGTTAGTCACTATAGGAATATCAGAATATCCACTCTCATCCAAACTTTTTCGAACAAGGGTAAAATACTGTAAGGCTCTACAGGCATTGCATCTTTTTCCGAGTGCAATTGCAATTTCATCTCTTTTATAATTTCCATTTTTTAATCCATGTAAGACGGGTCAACCTGTCATTCGTAGGAAAAATTTAAATGTCGATTGCTCCAAACGTGTGACCATGAACCTTCATAGATTTTTTCCCGCAATTTAAGAATGCTATGTGCGCCTTTAATAAGCCATTTCATTCCGGCTTGTTTAAGTCTCTGTTGGACGAGATATTTATTTGCACTTTCAACCGCGCCTGAGCCAATGAAGTAACCAAGTTTTCTAAACTCATCATAGTGCATTTTATTTTGACGGGTATGATAGTAAGAATACAGATTTCGAATTTCTGTTTCTTTTTTGGGATATTCCTTGATGAGGTTTAGTAAAGTTGCGCATACATCTAATACTCTTCCATTCCATAAAAGGTCTTTGAGAGGAGCTACAAATTCTTTCACTTTTAATTCCTCCTTTTCGCCAAATATGGATTTACCGCAATTCCAAAGATGTTCTTCTGCATGATACCAATCAAGAATATGAATTGAATCTGGATGTAACCTTAATCTCATCTGATCAATCCACTCTGCACCATCGGTCACATAAATAACTTTTTCCGCTCTATACAAACAAGTTTTCTTCTTAGTTAGATTTTCAAAATGCTCCACTCCTTGACCAAGAGAAGTTACATATCTTTTTTCTGTAATATCACGTCGAGTTCTGTCTTTGTTGTATTTAATATCTTCTTCTCGAAACAAAAGAGCAAGCTTATTTTCTCTATATTCTACATGGTTCTTTTCGCCTTCCTCTCCACAAATTGGAACCATACTTCCATCCACTTCTACATAAAGGGTCGCTGTCGTTAACTCAGTGTTATTCTCTACCGGAGACTCTTCTTCTTTTTTAAGTAACGCATGACCACAATTTTCTGACACGACTCGAATAACTTCTTCGTCTACTTCTAATCCTTCGATGTCTTTAAAAAATTCCTTTACTCGCTCAAAGGGAGCATGAGCGGCTAACCAACATATCTTCTCTTCAAATTTCCCACCTGCACTATTTGGGCTAATTCCGAGTATCCTATCTAAGGGAAATTCAGTGTAATCACAATTACGATTTACGCAAGTATAATACGTTCTCTGTATTTCAATACTTCCAGTTCTGCCTGTCTGAATTGTTCTTTTGCGCAGTCCTTGATTCTTTAACTTTTCTTCACACCCGCACTTCGGGCATTTTTTTTTACCTTCTCGCCTTTGCCCATTTTCTTCAATGCTAACAAAAGAACTTCTTCATTCTCGATTAGATTCTCTGACATCCATCCCTGCAATTCCGATAAGGTCGGCGCAGTCTTCGGTAATTTCTCTGTCGATGCTCTAAGTCTTTCTTTATATTTTAAGGTTAATTCTTCTATATCAGATTCTGAAAAGTGCATTAGGTTTCTCCCCTTTTTTACTACTTTTCTTTCCCATTTATTTTGTACAATTTTTTTACCTACTTTTTACAGGTTGACCCATCTTAAGACCTCTCCTACATTTAATTGAGCAGGAAAACAAATATCGTTATGCACATATCTCTTCCCTAATTCAACAGCTTCCTCATTGGCAAATGGAAATATTCCTGCCTTGTATCCATTTCGTTCAATGGCTACTTTCATGATCTGAGAAAACTCGGGAAACATATTTGGCATTAAAACTGTTCTTTTTTTACTGTCTTTCTTTGTGAAAATTGCTTTTTGTTTTTCTTTATTTTCTGCCATAAATTAATACATTAGAAACCGGAACGGTTAATCTAATTATTCCTCCTTGTAGTTGCTAGCATTTCTTTTGCTCGTTTATTTTTAATCGATTCAATGAATGATTTAACCCTGATATTGATTGGTCCTTTGTTTTCTCCCTCATCTAGTTTTAAGACAAGTGGACTTTTTCCTGAATACTCTTTTAGAACCCTATCTAGCTCGTCACTTATGATCGCATCATGCCCACAACCAAAACTTACAATTTGCACAAGTTCTAAATTGGGTTGATCATTTGTAAAAATGGCCGCACTGTAAAGCTGGGTATGAAATTCATTATTTGTATCCACTCTCAAATCATGAAAAGTAATATCATTGATTTCAGGTATTCCGTCTAACGTGATAACTGGAATATCCATTTTTGTAAAATGAACTGCTAGTTCGTGATTGATAAAATTATCGTAATGATAGGGTCTACCGGCGATTAAAACCGCAAACCGATCAGTGCCTTTGAGAGAATCCATAATTCGTTTTGATTCTTCTATTAATTTTAATTTGAACAGATTATTGGCATTATCCGCTTGCTCAATTGCCTTTAAGACGATTTTTTCTTTGATACCCAACTTTTCTTTTGCATAGAGTGCAATCTGTGCGTTTCTAGATTTTATAGATTCAAATTGAAACGCAGGAGTATCATATTCTATCCCAAACTGCCTTGGATTATCGTTTATTCTCACTATCTCTGCATAACCTTGGATCACAGGACACATCCAGGAATTCTGCGAATTTTTATTTTGCTTAATAATCTTTTGCAAAAGAGGATTAAAGATTCGATCAACTTTTTTTTCTATGAGATCTAAAATATGTCCATGGACTACTTTGGCAGGAAGACAAATCGTATCCGAGGAAACAGAGCCAAGCCCAGTCTCAAACAATTTATAAGAAGTAGAACTCGATAATTCTACCTTGTATCCGAGGGATAAGAAAAAATGCTTCCAGAACGGCAAACTATTGTAAAACTCCAAGGTCTTTGGAATTCCGATCGTTTGATTCTTTGGCGTATCCACAATGGAAATAGGAAACTCAGATACCAAAAGTTTTTCTCTAAAGCTTAGCATATCCGGTTTCGATTTTTGTTTTGTGTTGATTGCTTTAATCTTTTCTTTTACTTCTGGATTTTTTGGGTCTTCTAAAATTTCTCCTTTCTCACATCTGTTTCCAGTTACATAATAACTATGATTGGAAAATTCCACAACGGAGCGATTGCAGGAATTAGAGCAAAATTTACAAACAACAGAAGGCATTTTACTATACTCAAATTTTTCTAAATCTTCCCATGAAATAAAAGTCGGAGAATAACTTCCATTTGCCTGTATATCCTTTTCAATCTTTTCCTTTGTTAGAATGGCAATGCCAATCGCTCCCATTTCACCCGGATGATCGGGACGAATGACCTCTTTTTCAGTCAATAACTGAAAGGCTCTCAGGATTGCATCATTTTTAAAAGTTCCACCCTGAACAACAATTCTATTTCCCAATAAATCTATATTAGAAATACGTAATACTTTTGTGAGTGCGTTTTCTATAATTGATTTACATAGTCCGGCAAATATATCTTCTACAGACTTACCATTCTTTTGTTCTGTGATGATAGAGGAATTCATAAATACAGTGCATCTAGATCCAAGCACTGACGGATAATTCGAGTTAAACGCTAGCTCTGCAACTTGTGAAATGGGAATTTTTAAAGTAGAAGAATAGGTGTCTAAAAAAGAACCACATCCAGCGCTACAGGCTTCGTTCAAAACAAAGTTTGTAGGAATCCCATTGTGAACAAAGATTGCCTTCATATCCTGTCCACCAATATCTAAAATAAAACTAACATCGGGGCAATTCATTACAGCCGCTCTTGTATGCGCTACCGTTTCTACTGTATGATAATCAGTGTTAAACGCTTTATGAATTAGCATTTCCCCGTAACCGGTAGAGCCAGCCCCGATTACTTTTAATAGAATATTTTTTTCTAAGTAGGAATTGTAAATCTGTAGAAGTCCACCTTTAATTACTTGAATTGGATCTCCTTCATTGTTTTTGTAAAACTTATCGAGTAATTTTCCATCCTTATCTATAAGAACAAATTTACTCGTTGTAGAGCCAGCGTCTATTCCGATGTATACTTCCATTACCTTACGACCATTCGGTGAGTAGGTATCCAAGTAAGATTTAAAATCAGGAATTTTATAACGTCTATTGAATTCTTCTCTTTCTGTTTTATCTTTAAAATAATTTGAATTCAGTTTTGCTAAATTTTTCTTATGATCGAATACTCGATTTTCTAATGCTTCTAGATTTGCAGGCTTATACAGATTATCCTTTTCTCCAAACATATCTTGAACAGAAAGAGCAGCACCAAAGGCTACAATTACTTCTGGATGCTGTGGAATAATAATTTCATCGCTTCCTAAATTGAGTCTTTCTCGGAAAACTTCTATTAGCCTCGGATTGAATGTAAGTGGACCTCCTTCAAATATTACAGGTCCTTCAATTTTGATTCCCTGCGCTAAACCACCTATGGTCTGTTTTGCAATGGCGTGAAATACAGATAAGGCAATATCGTTTTTAGAAATTCCCTGGTTTAGTAAAGGTTGCACATCTGTCTTAGCAAAGACTCCACATCTTCCCGAAATATCATAAACCCGATTTCCCTTAAGCGCATACTCATTAAAATCCTCTGTAGAAATTTTTAAAAGCTCTGCCATCTGGTCGATAAAAGCACCTGTTCCACCGGCACAACTTCCATTCATTCGCATATCGTGCACTAGATTGCTATCAGTGTATTCGTCCTTCTTAAAAAAAATCAACTTCGCATCTTGTCCACCGAGTTCAATTGCAGATTTTGTCTCTGGATATAATCTTTTGATGATAATGCTATTAGCCACCACTTCCTGAATAAAAAAGATTGTAAAGCTTTGCTATATCAAAACCACCACTTCCGCAAATTGCCAACCTAAATTCGTCTTCTGGATACAGTTGGTGTGCTTCTTTTAGTAATGTCAGGACAGTCTTGGATTGCTCCGAATTGTGCCGCATATACTTAAAATGAACAAGAGAATCCTGCTTCTCAGGATGAACCAAAGCAATCTTAACAGTCGTAGAACCAACATCGATCCCAGCAAATAAAATATTTCTCATATTCTAAGATGTTTTTAAAACTATTCTAAATTTTTAAAGTAAAAAATCTGATAATATTGAGACAAATAAAAACTATTCAGAATTTTCGTTACCCGCAATAGCTTAATCCTACAAAATTCTCAGTAAAAGACTAGAATCAGGTAAGAGTAGTCTATCAAATATTCATCCTGTAAATCTTGTTAATCCTGTCTAAGAAAAATCTCTTTACCACAGGCAATAGATACCCTGTATCTCATTTTTACTATGAATGATACTATCAAAGATACTGTAAATCATACTCCTGCTTTTTTAAGAGTATCTTTAATAGTATACTAGACAGTATCCTTCATCCATAGCCAAGCCAAATAAATAAACCCGGTCTCTTGATTTTTTTTCCACTTGAGTATTTCCCTAGATAGGAAATTTTGGAATAGCAATCCCAATTGACAAAGTGAGAGTTCAAATATGCCAACATACGATTATAAATGTAAAACCTGTGACAAAGTGTTTGAACACTTTCAAGCAATGAAAGACGAACCTTTAAAAGAATGCCTTTGCGAAAAGAAAGGAGAAGTTTCTAGAATGATTTCCGGTGGAACTGGAATTATTTTTAAAGGGAGCGGTTTTTATGTAACAGACTACAAAAAAAGCGGAAGCGGAGAAAACTCAGCAAGTGTGACCACTCCTTCTACAACGCCTGCGACTCCAACAACAACGACTCCGGCTGCGACAACAAGTCCTGCACCGTCTACAGACAAATAAGCATTGGCAAGATTAGCAATCATTGCGGGTGCTGGTGATTTGCCACATATAGCCATGCGCGAAGCCTTAGCGCAAGGAGAAGACCCATTGTTTTTCTCCATTACAGAATCTGATTTTTATGCAGGAGAATTTGCAAGTCGAACTATTCCTGTATATATCACACAAATCGGAAAGATATTTAAGCTTTGCAAAAAAAACAATGTAGATAGAATTTTACTTTTAGGCAAAGTAAAAAAAGATATAATTCTAAAAACGTATCGATATGATTTGAAAACGATTACATTACTGGCAAAGATGCTGAATCAAAATGACTATACATTCTTTGAAACAGCCGCTAAGGAATTTGACAAAGAAAAAATCAAAATCCTATCTCAGAAAACGTATCTAAAAACCCTTTTACTTCCAGAAGGACGTTATACGAAAGCGAAACTCTCTAAAGATAAGTTAGGCGATATAGAATTCGGAATGAACATTGCGCATCAACTCGCCACACTCGATGTAGGTCAGACTGTCATTGTAACGCAAAAGATGGTGTTGGCGCTAGAAGCAATTGAAGGAACAGACGAAACCATTAAACGTGGCGGTCTGCTTTCTAGAAAAAAAGGAGCCGTAGTCTGTAAAAGCACTAAACGGGGACAAGACGATAGATTTGATCTACCTACTATCGGTATTGAAACTCTACAAAATATGCACGCATCAGGATGTGACACAATCGCTATTCGTGCGAGCGAGACAATCGTAGTCAGTCCAAAGCAATTCATAGAAGAAGCAAATAAACTCAAAATAAATTTCATCAGCTATTCAGGTCCTGAGAGTAATAAATACAATGCAGAAAAAAAAATCTAACGCCACAGCAAAGAAAACAGTTTCTAAGAAAGCTACAACCAAGAAGTCAACAACTGTTTCTAAAAAGAAAGTAACGACAAAGAAGGTGATTCAAGAGGTAACTCCTAAATTACCTCCGATAGAAGAGAAAATTTTAATTGTTTGCGGCGAGCCTTCCGGTGATTTGCTAGGTGCTGATTTGATTCAGGAACTCAGAAAGACTGGAGGCAACTTTTCATTTACCGGTATCGGCGGAAATGAAATGGAAAAGCTTGGATTTAAATCTTTACATGATATGGAATCATTGAGTGTAATCGGATTTACTGGAATTATCACTCGTTATCATCAATTAAAAAGAATCGCAAAAGACTTAGTTCAAAAAGCAGTAGAGCAGAACGTCCATTATGCTGTTCTTATAGACTATCCGGGATTTAACCTTCACCTTGCCGAAAAGCTCCGCGAGAAAGGAATTAAAATTATATTCTACGTCTCCCCACAAATCTGGGCTTGGAGATTTAATAGAATCTTTCGTATTCAAAAATTTGTAGACTTAATGCTCGTTCTATTTCCATTCGAAAAGAAAATCTACGACGAATACAGTGTAAACTGTGAATTTGTGGGTCATCCTTTAAGCAGTCGAATGAAAGAAAAGATTCTCACCGAAAAGCCAATTGACATAGAGAAAGGGGTAACAACTGTTTGTCTCATGCCGGGCTCCAGGGCAGGCGAAATTTCTAGACTCATAGACCCTATTCTAGACAGTGCAGTATTAATTCAAAAAAGAATGGATAGTCAGAACAAAAAAGTGCAGTTTATCCTTCCCAATATTAATAAATCACAAGAGACAGCTATCCTAGAAAAATTAAGTCAATTCGAAAAAGAATCAAACATAAAAATAAAATATTTCTTTGACAACTCTGCCAAATGCTTAGAAGCCTCTGACTTAGTGATTCTATCTTCCGGAACAGCCACACTCGAAGTCACCTACTTTGAAAAGCCAATGATTATTGTTTATAAACTTGGATTTATTACCTATCAAATTGGATTAAGAATCGTAAGAGCAACGGATATCGGGTTAGTCAATATTCTAGCCGGAAAAAGAATTTGCAAAGAATTCTTACAAAAGGAAGTTACCGGACAAACAATATTTGCCGAAGCAAAACAAATTCTAGAAGATACAAATTACCGCGAAGAAATGACACGGCAAATCAAAGCAGTAAAGGCGAGTCTAGGGGACGGAAACGCTGGAAAAAATGCATCCACTGCTATTCTAAAATTGATTCGGGACTCTGCTCTTCTTTAACGATACGAACGACTTTATTATCTAAAATTCCGCCCCAGATGTTTTTGGTTTTCTCGGCAAATAGAAAGTATGCGAAGGGACTGTCATCTTCCATTCTGTATTGCAAGCGAAGACCTCTTACATCTTCGAGAGCATAGATTTGCAAGCGTTCCTTTTCTTTGACAAGAAAAGTCTTATCATTTTTTTCAAATAGAATCTTTGTATTGTAAGAAGGAACAATCTTCCAGGTTCCAACTAACTCTCTTGTATCATACAATTCGAATGCTGGTTTTTTAGAATCTCCATTACTGCACTTAAGAAAAAATGCTAGGGTTATTAATAATAATATTATTTTTTTGATTTTTGACATGATGCACCTGTTTTTGTAAACGCTATGTTTTGCGGTTTATTTTTTAATTGCCCATAGAAAATATAATTCACATCGGATCGGACAAGACTCGCATTTCCCCGCAAGTCTAATTCTTTACTTTTAACTTCAATATTTCTGATAAACCCTTCCTGAGAATAGGCATTGAAACCAAGGCTAATATCCAAATTACTCTGTCCCAGAAACATTTCAGACAAATTAACATTATCCCCCGGATTCGATCGAATAAAACTATTTCCAATTAGATTTAATTCCCCTGCTATACTTCGATTCACGAGTAAATCAGAGAAATTATTTCCACCGGAAACAAAAGACATATTAAAATTAATAATGTCAGTGTAAATACTGCTATCGCAAAGATCAAATGTCTCGTCTAGCCAAACAAGGGATGAAATACGAGTTCTAAAATCAACGGCAGGAACTTTTCTATCATAATAAAAATTTAAGTTTAATTCGTTTTCCTTTTTATCAATAATTCCTCCGGTTAATACTAAATTGCCAGCACCGGATTCAATTTTTAAATCAAGATTATAACTTCCCTGTGAATGGGAATCAGGTCTATACTTTACTTCGCCAATTTTCATATTTGCTTTTACATTTGCTTTTTCTAAAAAGACTTTGTGTAATGCTGATTGAACAAAGAATGTTTCAGGCAACATTTTTTCTTGCCGCTCTTTTATATCACTACTGACTTTCGCAGCAATAGAATCATAAATAGACTGAAAACTTTTCAGAATGAGTGAGTCTAAATTTACATTTAACTTTAGATTGGATATAGTAGAAGAAACGGGAGCTTCCTTTGCTGCCTTAGTAAAGGAAATAGTTCCATTCATTGCAGCATTAAAGTCTTTATCAAATAGCTTACCCTTTAAATCGGTATGCAATTCATTTTGGCTCCAATTAAATTTTAGGCTAGTATCAGTTAGCCGCATAGAGGGAGTATTACTTTGAAATTCTAAGTCATTTAGACTTCCATTTCCATCAATCCAAATCCAATCAGCAAGCCTTCCAGTTTCTTCCAGTCTCATATTGAGTTGCATATTGCCTTTGACAGTAACATCTTCTTCTAGCACTAACCGGTCTAGCAGCTTATTAAAATTATCCACTCGAATTGAAATTGTAGTCTTACGTAAATTATTCGCTGGAGTATGAACCTGTTCGTCGTAAAAGAATTCAGGACTCGATATTTTTCTTTTAAAATAGGATTCAGAAGTCTTTGGATCGGTAAATTCTTTTAGATATGAAAATTTTGCATTGATAGTAAAATCATTTGCCTTGATATTTGAGATAGGAAAAAAATCTCCACTGAACTTTCTGAAATTCAAATTACCATCAATACTAAAATCATCCTGTGTTTTATTCATTGAAATAAAACCGTCAGCAAGTCCCGACTCAGGTGTGAGATTGAGTAAAATCTTTGAAATTCCAGACATATTCTCTAAATCTTCATCCGAGAAATCAATTCTTAATGAATTCTCGGTAGTCTCTAAGTTAATCTTACCACTTCCTTTGAGGCTACCGGCAAGTATCCCTAAAAACTTATTATCATTAAAGGAAATTTCCAAAATTTGATTCTTTCTTAGAATGGAAACATGAATTGGTCTAGTGCTTCGAAGCAAATCCTGATTATTCGCTCTTAGCTGAATTTCTAGATTATCAAAGTAAATATCGGGAAGATTTAATTCGTGAATATGCTTTAATACATTCACATTCATCGGATCGTCTATGTCTAGTGTTAGCTTTGCACTATAGATTACAATTTTTTCAGGAACAATCGCTTTCGAGAAAAGCGAGGTGAGTCGGACATCGATTCGCTTACTTGTAAATAAAAGCTTATTGCTAGAAAAATCTTCTTCCTGCGAAATCTTAATGTCTTCAAAGATAATTCCCTGCAATGAGGAAAAGTCTGCGATTCCAATTTCTACCGCTTTAGATAAATTCTTTCGAATGAAAGTAACAATAGAAGACTTAACCTGATAAATATTTACATAATTCTTTCTTACATAATACGCGTAGAAATTATTCACGATAAACAAAGTAACACTTAACAATAAGAATGCGATGAAAATCGTAACATTCCATTTAGATTTCAAAAAACGAAATTGAAAAATTTCCCATCTGTCCTTTAAATCTATGTATAATCTAAGGATTTTTTTTTGTATTCGATCAATCATTATATATTATCTGGTAATTCACTGCTTACTCTCAATCATTGGTGTTGATAGTTAATATCGCTAGGACGATTTTAATCTCTCCAATTCCTCTAAGAAATTTTCTGGTGTTGTAGTCTCGCGCATAGATTGAACATCCAAATAATCTCTAGAAATTTCATCCAAGAAACGAGAGGGCTGGCAAGGCATTGACTCTCCATATTTTTTTCGTTCACTTGCACCCGTCATGAATAATTTTCGGCGCGCACGAGTCATACCAACATAGAAAAGTCTTCTCTCTTCATCTACCGTTTGTCCTTCATCAATTACTCTAGAATTAGGAATAATTCCTTCTTCAATCCCAACGAGAAATACTACTTCAAATTCTAGTCCCTTAGATAGATGCATTGTCATCAGTTGCACTCGGTTGTCCCTTGCATCTTTCTCATTGGAATCATCATCATTTGTCAAAAGAGAAAGTCTAGCAATAAAATCAAATAAGGTTGGCTTTCCTTCTGAATCCCACTCCTCTTCAAAATAAGACATCATATTGGCTAACTCGGAAAGATTTAGCATACGAGCCTTCATTACCTTCTCATCCGTTTCTTCTGTCGATATTTCTTTTTCAAATCCGATTTCTTTAATAAATTTACGGAGCACTTCTGTCATCTTATTGGCTGTATAAAATTCAGATCTATACCTATGAAGTAAATCTAAAAATTCATAGATCAAAGCAGCGGAGGCACGTTTAATTTCAGGAATAAATTCTGGCTCTTCACAAATTTTATGAAGCACATCCATTACTGACATACTTGCATCTACTGATTTTTGCTGAATCTTACCAATGGATGTTTGCCCGATTCCACGTTTTGGATAATTTAGAATTCTTAGGAGTGAAATTTCATCCTTTGGATTTGCGATTACTCGTATGTAGGCGACAAGATCTTTTACTTCTTTTCTATCAAAAAAATTATACGCTCCAATGAGCTTATACGGAACACCTCGGAGTCTTAACTCTTCTTCAAAAGGTCGGGATTGATAATTGGTTCTAAATAGAATCGCAATTTCTGAGCCCTGTCTATGCTCTTTGATAAGCTCGTTTTGAATTTCATCTACTACGAATATCGCTTCGTCTTTTTCGTTTTGCCGTTCCACATAAAGAGGTCTATCCAAGTGATGAATCTCTGACCAGAGTTTCTTTTCTCTTCGTGATGTATTATTTTTAATTAGAGAATTTGCGGCATTTAAAATATTCATAGAAGATCGGTAATTTTGGAGTAACCGCACGACCTTCGTATTCTTAAAGTCTTTTTCGAAGTCTAGAATCAAATTGACATTAGACCCTCTAAATCCGTAGATACTTTGATCATCATCCCCTACTACGCAAATATTGTTTCTATCGTTTAATAAAAGCTTGATGAATTCATATTGAACCTGATTCGTATCTTGAAATTCATCAATCATATAGAATTTATGTTTTTTATGAAAATGTTCTTTTACTTCTGGAAAATCTCTCAGAATCTTCATTGGAAGTAAGATTAAATCATCGAAGTCCACCGAATTCATATTCTTTAGAATTTGCACATATTCATCGAATATATCCAAGACAATTAGATCAATTTCCTTTCCCGAAGTTTCGAGGCTTCTCTTGTAATCCGCTCCCATATTTTTAAGCCTACTGATATGCGATAAGATTAATTTTGGCGGAAATAACTTTGGATCTATTTTTCTTTGCTTTAGTGAATCAATTAAAAGTGACTCTAAATCACCCGGAGTCTGAAGCATAAAGGGCATGTGAAACCCTAGACGGTCGATGTATTTTTTTAGTATATTTAAACCGAGAGAATGGAAAGTAGAAAGCGTTAATCCTCTACCTTCTTTTTTTAGGAGAGACTTTCTTACACGCTCTCTCATTTCCTTAGAGCTTTTATTTGTAAATGAAAGCGCTACTATATGCTTTGGATCTATTTTCTTTTTTTGGATTAGGTAGACAATGCGATTGGTAATAACGCGTGTCTTACCTGAGCCTGCACCTGCAAATATAAGAAGTGGACCTTCTACATGTCTTACTGCTGATTCTTGTTCTGGATTTAATTTCAATTGGTACGAATTCTTTGCCGCAGAGTCACAGAGAAAATTAATGAAATATTTCTAAATAGAAAGCAAGAGATTTCATAAACATCGTTTAGTATCGAAACCTCTCACTCCTATGTGTCTCAGTGACTCTGTGGCAAAGCCTTTTTACAACTCCTACAGGAGATGCTTACAAATAAAGTTTCTTAATCTGCTCTTTGTATTTTTCTGTTATCACGTGACGTTTGAGTTTAAATAGATTAGTCATTTCATCTCCAACTTCAAACGGTTTTGTGATTAGGAAAAAAGAATTTACTTGTTCAAAGGACTTGAATCCGTTTTTTGCACCGTTGAGTTCTTTGATTTCTTTTTTGTAAAGGTCTAAAACTTTTGAGTTTGCAATTATCGCTTTTTCGTCAGTTTCAGCAATACCATTTTCTTTTGTCCAAATTTTGAGCTTTTCGAAATCAGGAACAATGATAGCACCCAAGTTCTTTTGGTCTTGTCCAACAACCATGATTTGGTTGATGTATAGAGACTCTGTGAGTTTATTCTCGATTGGGACCGGCTCAACGTTTTCACCGCCGAGTAATACAACAGTGTCTTTTGCACGACCTGTAAGAGTCAGCGTATCTTTGAAGTTAATCATCCCCAAGTCTCCGGTATCCATCCAACCATCTTTTAATGCTTTGTCTGTAGCTTCTTGGTTTTTATAGTATCCTTTCATTACTTGAGGACCTCTAACAAAGACTATCCCTTTTACACCACGTTTTCCTTCAACAGATCCATCCACTTTTACATGTGTAAGAACTGCACCGTTGAAATCACGGATTTGAAGTTCAGTCTTAGGAGCCACTTTACCAACAGATCCCATAACAAGATTTTTAAAGTTACGAGCAGAAATCACAGGAGCAGTTTCTGTCATACCATACCCTTCAATCACTTTAATTCCTATATCATTGAAGAACGCATCTACGTGTCTTTGAAGTGCACCACCACCAGAACAAGTAGCTCTTAAATGACCACCGGTCGCCAAACGAATTTTTGAAAGTGCAATCGCATCAAAAAGTTTGTAAGGAATAAAAGTTAAAATCGCTACAAGGATAGACTTGATTCCAGTTAAAAGAGAAACAATAGGATTTCTTCCTTCATAATCCACTTCATGACCTTGAAGGAAACGAACTGATGCATGGAAATGTTTGGAGAAAAAATACGCTGTATTAAAAATTGCTTTTCTTGCAGCAGGAGTTTGCTTTGGATCATTGAGTCTGTTGTATACACCAAGGTAAATACTCTCCCAAAGACGAGGTGCAGAACCCATAAACGTTGGCTTAGCTTTTGCAAAGTCTTCGCGCATATCTCTTACGTTAGTGAAATAAGTTGAAGCACCACGACTAACAGCAGCATACATAAACACTCTTTCAAAGATATGCCAAACTGGTAGAATGGAAAGCACTCTATCCTTAGAAGAAATCTCTAGAAGAGGAACCATGTCATTCACTTGGTGCATCATGTTGGAATGCATAAGCATAACGCCTTTTGGAGCACCGGTAGTTCCAGAGGTATAAATTAATGTAAACAAATCGTCAGGCTTAATATCTGCTATTCGCTCTTCCACTTTCTTTGTGCCAGAAATTCTAAGTTTCTTTCCCTTCTCAATCAACTCATAAAGCTTTAATACACCAGCCGCTCCGGTGGCTTTTGGATCAATCATAATCACAGTTTTCACAGATGTCTTAGATTTTACTTTATTAAACTTTTCTAGGACCTTGTCATTTTCTACGAATAAGACTTTGGCTTCAGAGTGATTTAAAATATACTCTAATTCTGATTCGGTAACATCAGTTCCTCTTGGAACATCCGCTGCGCCAGTCATTAGAATTCCTGCATCTACAATGACCCACTCTAAGCGGTGATCTGCAATAAAACCTACCTTGTCTCTTGCCTTGACTCCTAGTTCGATAAGAGCCTCACTTAATCCAAGACCCATTTCATAGAGGTCTTTGTAATTTGTTGACTGATATTGCTTCTTTTCATCTTTAGAAAAGAATGCCGGCAATGAACCGTATTTTTCAGCCACTTCCCTGTATAGTTCTGCGAGATTGTTCGCCATATTTGTAACTACTCCTGATTACTGTTTATTTATTAGAATCACAAAAAGATTAACCCACAAAAATAAATTTTACCTAAAACTTCAAGTTAATTTTTTAAAAAAAACTATTTTACGGTCTTCTATAATTTATTGAACTGTGAATTATGATTCATTTAATTTTAGACAGGTGATTGTCCCAAATAGGATAATTTTTGATACGCTTCTGCAAAATCTTTGAAAAAACTTATTTCATCTCTTGCGTATAATTCAACTAGACTCTTTGTTTCATAGGTATCAAGCAAGGCTACATCGGAATTTAAAATGCCAAGACTTTCATTTCGAGAGCCATTACAAAACTCTACAAGATTCTTATAGTAGGAATTTGAAAATTTATACAAATCACCTGTGAGAGGTTTACCATTTGCCATTCCAATCGTATGCGCACCAGAAAGAATGACTAAATCACGCGCTCCCATACCCATATGAGAAAACCGATCCAACAATTCGCGAATCGTTAGATCAGATGACAGAAAATGCATTCTATTTCCAGCATTAGTTGCATCAACACGTCCTGTTTTTAAGTAAATCTTAGGTCCACCTGTTTTATACACAGCAGTAGCACCACTAAATGAAATTACATCTGCATAGGAAACGAGAAATCCATTTTGCTCCATTTCTTTTTTTACAGACTCCAGCTTTTCAAAGTAGGGTTTAAGTGTAAGATTTTCTTCTCTTTCTAACTCAAAACGAAGAGAGCCATTAGCTCCGCCTGTATTCGTAACTACATCAAAATTACCGGCATCATGAAATGCTAATCGTAAGAACTTCGGAGCTTCTTCTATGCTCATTGCTTGATTCAAAAACTCGTTCAATAGATCTGCGGCTAATCGATGTTCTGCTTTCAAAGACTTAATTTCGTATAGCCGGTATTGACCAGTTTTACCCTTTAGCTTTGTTTCAAAGATTCGTCCGCGGTTTACGCAGGACTTTACTATCTCATACATATCGCTTGAAATTAAAAAGGAAGCGCCAGCCTTTTTAGTTGTAGACTCAATTCGACTAGCCATATTGACCGTGTCACCGATAGCGGTAAATTGTCGTTTACTGCGATGCCCTAATTCACCGAGTATAGCGTTTCCAAAGTGAATGCCAATTCCAATTTTAAACTCCAGGTCAAAGTGTGACTTTAAATAATGATTCAAATCTCGAAGAGAATCAATCATTTGCAAACCGGCTTTTATTGCCTGTAAGCATACATCTACCTGATTGTCCTGTTTTAAGCCAAAGATTGCCATTAGCCCATCGCCAATGTATTTATCTATGTATCCGTTATTATCTAAAACAGCGAGCCCCATTCGATTGAAATAGCGATTTAGTATATGAATGGAATCGTATGGCAATGCCTTTTCCGAAAACGTGGTAAATCCCCGTATATCGCTAAAAAGAACTGCTACTTTTTTTTCGCGTCCTGTAGTTTCTCCTTTTTCCGAAATAGCAATGTCAATATCTTCCTTGTCGATAACTAAACGACGAAGCTTTACATCACCAGTAATTCGAGTTTGACAGGCAAGGCGGATATTCTCTTCAAATCCTTTGGTTGCGGCTAATTTAGATTCTGCTTCATTTCTAGGTTTTACATTCTGTAGATTTTCTAGAATGATAACACGACAAGTAGAACACCTGGCATTGCCGCCACAGGCATGAACATGAGGAATTTGATTTTTTAGAGAAATTTCTAATAGAGAAAGACTGAAATCATCTTCCGTTACGTTTTTATCATCTAGAAAATAGATTTCAGTCATACTGTGTTTTTTTTGAAATCCCCCCTGCCCCCTTTGCAAAGGGGGTAATCGTAATAAGTCTCACTT
Organism: Leptospiraceae bacterium; assembly: GCA_016708435.1. Taxonomy (NCBI): domain Bacteria; kingdom Pseudomonadati; phylum Spirochaetota; class Leptospiria; order Leptospirales; family Leptospiraceae; species Leptospiraceae bacterium. Next base: position 18,369 of record JADJFV010000022.1, read on the forward strand.
GGAAGAATTTCTTCTTAAAGGAAAAGACTTCCAACTTTCACGAGCATCCCCCTTGCTAAAGGGGGAAAGCGGAGCGAGGGGGATTAAGGTCTTTCTAAAAGAATAGAACCAGCAACACCACCACCTGCACAAATACAGTTTACTGATCGTTTTGCGCTCGGGTTGAGTTTAAAGTTCATGATTTGGTTGAGTAATACGCGAAGTCCGGTTGCTCCGAGTGGGTGACCTAGAGCTAAAGTTCCACCGTTTGGATTTACACGTCCACCTTCTTTGTCTACTGCTTCTAAATCAAAGCCCCATGATTTTTTGATTTCTCTCATAGTTCCCATTGCAGTAGCAGCAAATGCTTCGTGAATCTCAAAATTATCTACGTCTTTAAAATCTAAACCTGCAGATTTGATTGCTTTGTTCATAGACCAAGCCATACCAACTCCCATGATAGAAGGATCAACTCCATACATTCCCCAACCGGTAATCACAGCTTGCACTTCAAGACCTAGTCTAGCTGCTTCTTTTTCTGTAGTTACAAACATAGCTGCTGCTCCATCAGAACGAGGACAAGCATTGAAGAGAGTAACCGCTGCTTCGGTTTCGCCTTCGACGTATGGTTTACCAATCCACTCACCGTATTTTTCATAGAACTCTTTGATGCTCATGAACTTGGAATCAAAGATTGCTCCTGCTTTACCAAAACGAGCTGGATTTTCTACCATTCCAGTTTTGGACATAATGAATTCGTCATCTTCGAGAAGAGTTCCGTCAGTTAGTTTAACAGGCATTTGGTATTGACGATAATTACCCGCTTTAATAGAATCGAGTGTTTTTTTGTAAGAACGATAAGCGTAATCATCTAATTCTGCTTTTTTGAGACCGTAACGTTGTGCAACAACCTCGCCTGTCATAGCCATATTGATTTTACGAATTGGATCATTTAATCCTTCATCAATAGAATCAATTACTCGCACACCAAGAGCTTGTGCTTCACCCCAATTTTTCATCAATTTATCAACTGTATCGAGTTTAGTAACTGATTTTGCACCTTCTACAATGAATGCACCTTGTGACATAGATTCAAGACCAAGGGCTAAATAGAATTTTCCTTCCCCTAGCATAATTCTTCTAGCTGCATCTAGGACTGCCTCCAGGCCAGAAACGCAATTGTTCGCCACGGTAAGAGCAGTTGCTTCTAAAGGAATTCCTGCACGAACAGAAATTACACGTGCAACGTTTGGAGTATATACACTTTGACTAATTTCACCTGCCACGACTCCATCAACTTCTAGTTTGGATACTTTACTACGGGAAAAGATTTCTTCGGTTACTCTGTAGCCTAATTCTGCAGAAGGAATATCTGCAAGTGACTTGCCTGCCTGACCAATCGGAGTTCTAATTCCCGATGCCAGAACGATTCTTTGGTTATCAAATGTTGTAAATTTCATGATATAAGGTTATCCTTTGTTTATTTGAAAAGGGCATATAGAATACCAGCCAAAAGAACACCTGTGTGCCTTGTGGCAAATTTTACCATACAAGCCCGCAACTAATAAAAGGATTTAATGCAAGGTGAATTCGTCTAGTGAAAAATGGGTCTATTTTTCCCACTCAGACATTTTTTTCAATAAGTCATGAGCGTCCTCTGCATTTACACCGTATTGGTGGTAGATATTCTTACCCGTTCTATCAAATACGAACAGAGCCGGTTGCCCCTCCACTGCCAACTCACCTGCTAACTTTAAGTCCGGATCTAAAAGACTCTCATATTTGATTCCAAATTCTTCTGCAATATTTCTTATCTCTTCATTCGTCAAACCATGATCTGTATTCACACCCAGAAATACAAAGTTGTCTGGATTTGACTTTTCATGTAAAAGTTCGATTACGGGTGCCGCTTTTCGACATGGCTCGCACCAACTTGCCCAGAAGTCTAAAATTAGAATTCTTCCTTTATAATCTTGAATCTTATGTGTCTTGCCACCTAAATCTTTCAATTCAAGAAAAAGATAAGGCGCAGTGAACTCTTCTTTACACGATAGGGAAAATAATAGAACCAAAATAAGTAAAACTTTCTTCATCTTAAAAACTTTTTCTTGAATGCCATCCGTTGTAAATCAAGAAATAACTCACACAGAAATAACTACTCTAAATTTCGTACCGGTCCAGGGCAGAATCTCAAAGCTGTTTCCTTTTTTTTGAGTGAGCATCTTTATTAAAGTAAGACCAAATCCTTTCGAATCTTGGATGGTGAATTCTTTTGATAAACCTACCCCATTGTCACTAACGGTTAATTCTAGATTACCACCTTCTAATTTTTTTACACAGACTATGATAGTTCCTTCCTTTTTTTCCGGAAAGGCATACTTGAAAGCGTTCGTGATTAACTCATTGATGATGATGCCCACTGAAAAGACAGATTTTGAATTCAGACTAATATTCTCGATATGCTTTTCGATTTTAATTTTTGCGGGGCTTGGAAAGGAAAGCATAACTTGATCGAGTAAGTCATGAAGATATTCCTGAAGAGAAATATTCTTATAATCGGTTGATTTAAATAATTTATCGTAGATTAACATCATACTTAAAATTCTATTCCTTGCTTCTTCTAAAGATTTACTTACTTGTGGATCATTCACATAATCCGCTTGCAAACTAAGAAGGCTGGAAATAGACGCCATATTATTTTTTATTCGGTGATGGACTTCCTTTAATAATATCTCCTTTTCGATGAGAAGAGATTTTACTTCCTCCTCGGCTTTCATTCTTTCAATTTCCGTTTTGTGATTCTGAACTGCAAGCCCAGTCATACGAGAAAATTCCATTATAATATCAAATTCTGAGCGATTGGGTAGCTTGGGCAAATTGTAGTAAGCCGCAAAGGTTCCAAGAACACTTCCTGAATCATCTTTGAAAGGAAAAGACCAACAGGCTCTCAAGTTGGCTTTCTCTGCAAGCTGCGTATAATTCTTCCAATAAGCATGAGTTTGAATATCTGCGACAATCACCAGTTCACCAGTAGCCGCGGCAGTCCCGCAGGAACCTACACCAATACCGGATTGAATTCCTTCAATAGCTTCATTGTAAAAATTAGGCAAACTCGGAGCCGCTCCTTTTCTTAATTTTCCTTCCGAGTCTAAAAGTAAAATGGATGCCTTCATTTCCGGATGAATAGATTCAATTTCACTAACAATTTCTTCTAGGATTAGATACAGATTTTTCTTTGCAATCATTGCATCTAGAACATGATTGCGAGCAATTTGCAAAAACTCGAAATGTTTCTTTTCAGTAATATCTGTATGAGTCCCAAGCATCCTTGTAGGCTTACCGTCGGTATCCCATTCTGCAATTCTACCCTGCGACAAAATCCATTTCCAAAAACCATCTTTTGTTCGTTGTCTAAATTCAACATTATAGTCTTTTCGCTTGCCTTGCACATAATCAGTATAAACCTTATAGGTTGCATCCCTATCATCTGCGTGCATCCTGTTTTTCCAGTTTAGATTGGATTCCTCGAAATCTTCTAAATCAAATCCGAGCATCTGTGCATAAGAGCTATTTACCTTTGCCTTTCCCGTTTTTAAATCTAAATCAAATAATCCCTGATTACCCGCCAAGAATGCAAGCCTAAGCCTTTCCTCTTTTTCTTGCAGCAATCGCTCATTTGTGCGACTTTTAGTCATATCCTGAAATGTGCAGATTACTTGCTTTATTTTATTATCTGTGTCTAATTCTGGTTTTGCGTTGACTAATAACCATACTCTATCGCGTGTATTCGGTCTATAAACACCCATTATAACATCTACAACAGGCTTTCCTGTTCGAATACAAACCGGGACTGGATGTGTCTCACCCGGAAAATCTGTTCCATCTTCATGAATCACATTCCAATCTTTATCAAAAGATGTCTTCCCTCTCATCTGATCTGAGGATAATCCAAGAAGCCGCTCAGCAGCAGGGTTATTCACTAATATTTTAGAATTTGAATCCTGAACCATTACGCCCACATCTAGATTCTCAATTAAAGCTTGAAATCTAAATTCTACATTTCTAATTTCTTTCTCGTGATTTTTTCTTTCTGTAATATCTCTTGCAATGACGAGGACTGCAAAAGACCCATTAAACTCTATTGGATTTGCAGAGATTTCCACATCAATGATCGATTTATCCAATCTAATAAATCGTTCTTCTAGAATTGGAGCATTCTCTTTTTTCGTATAGAGATCTCCAACCCGATCATGAACTTGACCCTGATACTGTGGATGGACAAAATCGAATATATTTTTCCCCTTCAAGTCTTCAAATGTATTTGCCCCTGCCAATTTTAGACCTGCTACATTTGCGTAAATGAATTTGAAATCTCTATGAACAAAAATAGCTTCGAGCGAAGATTCTACCATAGCGCGATAACGTTCTTCGCTTTCTTTTACTTTTTGTTCTAATTCTTTTTCACGGTTATTCTTTATTACCCTATGAGTAATATTTCTAGAGACTGTCTGCATTTGAATGACTTTTGTCTTTTCTAAATTCCAGATTGATTTAGGAATGGTTTCTAACCACACATAGTCGCCATTCTTCGCCAGGATTCTATAGCTAATATAAAGACCATCATCTCCTACTTTTACTTTCTCATGGGATTCTTTTTGAATTCTCATCATATCGTCCGGGTGAAACAACGCATAAGGACTAACACCGATTAGCTCTTCTGGCTTATAACCAAGAATTCTTTCTACGGAAGGACTTAAGTATAAATACTTTCCATCCAAATCATGCAAAGCAATGAGATCGAGGGTATTTTCGGCAATCATTTGAAACATCTCTTCTTTCTGCTTGGTTTTCTTATGCATATTGAATAACTCAAAAGCCATTTCAATGGAAGAAAGTAATACAAACTTTCCAGAATTCTTAATAACATAACCATAGCGGGTAATATTTCTTACCTTCTCGACTAATTCCTTTTCCGAATGGGATGTCAAAAATACGATAGGAATTTCAATTAGATTTAAAATCTTTCGAGCAGTTTCTGTTCCATCAATGCCGGGACCTAAATCAATATCCATTAGAATTAAATCGAAAGTGTCCGACTGTATTTGTTCAACAGCTCTTTCGCCAGTTTCAGCAATTGAGACTTCATATCCATTGTCTTCCAAAAGCTTCCTGTGGGCTGAAGCCATTACACTATCATCCTCTACAATAAGTAGAGATTTCACGAAATCATTGCTCATTTTTTTACAATAGCATAGTTTAATTTCTTTGAAAGAATAAATTAACTAAATACGAAAAAACTGTTTTACTTTTCAAAACTCTTGACTCAATATTCCTAGATAAATAAAAAGTTCTAATGAGCAATTGTCCTAAATGTAATACCCAGTTAACTCCTAATGCAAAGTTTTGTTTTTCTTGTGGCAATAAAATGCCTGATGCCATTTCAGACCTAGATCAAGACTTAGAATTTCTAAAACGAACTCTAGAGCCTAAGTTTACCCATATAGAAAAAATTGGACAAGGAGGAATGGGCTCAATCTTCCTTGGCGAACAAGTGTCTTTAAATCGAAAGGTTGTGATTAAACTACTCAATGCAAATCTAGCTCTAGATACTGCACTCGCTAATAACTTTTTGAAGGAAGCACAAATAGCGGCTAACGTCAAGCATCCCAATATTGTAGAAATGGTCGATTATGGAAAAGCAGAAGGCAGACCTTTTTTTATCATGGAATATGGAGAAAAAGGCTCGCTTGAGAAAGTCCTTTCTGACCTAAATGCTCACCATAAAAAAATGCCGAGTCTTACTGTGTGTAAGTCTATGATAAAAATTCTTCGCTCCCTTGATTTTGCTCACTCTAAAAATTTATTAGCTCATAGAGACATTAAACCGCATAATATAATTCTACGTGAATCGAATGATGTATTTATCAGTGACTTCGGAATTGCAATTGATAAGACACAAAAGAAAAACACAATCGAAAAAGGCGGAACTTTAGAGTATATGAGTCCGGAGCAGATACAAAACTCCAAAGACATAGACCAGAAATCTGATATTTATTCACTCGGAATTTTATTTTTTGAAATGCTTACTTGTAGCCTGCCTTTCGAATCCTTAGACAAAGACAAATTGACAGAAATGCATTTAACAACCAGTATACCCGACCTGAAATCAAGATTAACTAAAGAAGATCTCAAAAAAATTGAAAAAGAAGAAATGAATCTTGATGAGTTACAAGTAATTATCCGCAAAGCCTGCGAGAAAAACAAAGCCAATCGTTACTCTTCCTGTAAGGAAATGGCAGATGCAATCGAATCTATCGTTTTGCGAATAGAAGAACAAAAATCAGAGTCCTTTAAAAAGAATAGAAAACTAATTGCAATGTATGCGATTCTAACCGGTAGTCTTGCAATCTTAATCAGCTATGGAGCTGCGCGATATTTTATTACTGAGACCTGCGAGAATTGTTGCGTAATCGGGGATTGTAGAGATGGCAAAGGCAAATATATATATTCCCCACAAAATCCAAATGACCCAAAGAACATCTATATAGGCGAATTCAAGAACGGAAAGAAGCAAGGCAAAGGAGAATACTTTATGTATTCCGTAAAAGCAAAGTATGAAGGAAGTTTTATAGATGGAGAGTTTTACGGATACGGGACATTAACCAACTTCGCGGATGAAAAACTAGAAAAATACAGTGCGCATTATGCAGGCTATTTTAAGAACAATCAACCCGACGGTCAAGGCGCGTATTTTTTTAGTGATGGCTCCTATTTTGCCGGTCAATTTGTAAAGGGAGAACCCGATGGCAAACATGGAATCTTCTACACCAGAGACCAATCCCTTTACAAAGGAGATATCCGCTTAATCAACGGAGAAATGATCCCGGAAGGAAAAGGCACCATCCTTCTTCCCGGTGCAAGGGTATATATCGGAGATTTCCACAACGGTAAACTTGACGGAAACGGTAAACTCATCCAAAGCGATGGCACTGTCATCAGCGGGCACTGGGAGAATGGTAAGATTATTATGAAGAAGAAGTAAATGGGTTAATCAGTGGATTAAAGATAAGATTTTCTTGCCAGTAGAGTAAAAAGGGGTCGTTTTACGATCTCCCTTCCCCTCAACAAACCGGATATGCAGAGATCAACGCAGATGATTAAAAAAAGCAAAATCTCCTCCTGCCCTCATGATGGGTTTCAAAAACTTTAAGCTTGACGAAATGAAATGCTTATTTTGTAAATGAGCTTGCAACCCATGAATCATTCAAATCTACAAACAGTGCCTCTTAGATATATCCAGGAATTTAAAAGTCTAGCTTCCGTTTCCCTTAAAGGGGAAAAATTTACACATATGAAAATTGTCGTAGATGATTTCAAAAGAAGATTTAAACAGAATGGAGAAATGGAAGCAGTCAAGTCCGTTGATCTGGTAACTGCCGCCTACCCTTTAGAGTTTGCCTATGCGGGAGCGGCTATCGGGATTAACCCCTTTGTCAATATTCTAAACAGACTTGTGCTTGTAAAATTCAAAGACTTCAATGGTCATTCCAAAATACTAGCCTGGGAACCGACCGTTCGAGAAGGCTCAGCGAAAGCTCCTTTCTTTAAACAATTAATCAAACGTTATGGAGAATTTTTATCCTATAAGGTTCTAACAACTGAGTTTAATACCTTATTATCCGCAGTTAGAAAAGCAGGCATTGAACCGGAAGATGTTGACTATGTAAGCTTTGATCATCTACATGTGCAAGACCTTCGTTTGTTAATGGGGACAACTCGTCCGATGCCAGGCGAGACAGAAAATAGAAAGCCATTCTTCCCAAATGCAAAATTTATCTTTCAAAAAAAAGAAATGGATACTCTTCGTTCTCCTCATCCAATGCAATGGGCTTGGTATGTAACTGAATGTGTGCAGGATTTAGATGAGAGAAACCTAATTCTAATCGACGGAGACGTTGAACTAGGGTATGGAATTGCCCTTATCCACACACCGGGGCATACAGACGGTAATCACAGTCTTTGCATTAATACTCCGGATGGAATATGGGTTTCTTCCGAAAATGGAGTATCTCTCGATTCTTATTTTCCCGAGCATTCTAAAATTCCAGGTCTCAAAGCCTATGCAAAATTCTATAACCGCGAAGTAATCCTAAATGCAAATACGCAGGAAGACTCTCTAGAACAATACGACTCTATGGTAAAGGAAAAACTTCTCGCTGATGTAAACAAACGCGATCCTCGCTTTAAAAACATCCAACCTTCCTCCGAAGTCGGAAAGTTCTACCGGCATTGGCCTGTTATCCCCCGCTTTCAAATGGGGGGAATGAATTATGGAAAGCTATAACTCAAAGATACTCTCTATGATACTATTAAACATACTGTTTAAATTTTACAAGTATAGAGGAGAGTATCTTTGATAGTATCATTCATAGTAAGGTTCATACATCGCCCTCTCAGGAAACACCAAAAGATATTTACCACGAAGAGCACAGAGAACACGAAGAATATAAATTGAATTTTATTCCTTACCTTCGTGATCTTCGCGCTCTTCGTGGTAAAAAAATCTTAATTGTATTGCGTTCCCGTATCGCAAGATTATCTCTCGCCCAAAGCCTCTTTCACATACTTCACAATCTCCTCATTGGTAAAAGTATTCGACGGAAGTGTATGCAAATACCAAATCTCGGTATGAGTAACCGATTCCTTTTCTTTTAAGCGAATGAGTGGACTTAGGGTTTCTAGCTCTACGAATTTTTTATTGATAAATACTTCTACGCGGGAATTCCTATCGGGATAAGAGCGAGTAGCCGTTATGGAATATTTTTTGATAAACAACTGATCGTCTAGAACATAAGCCGCCCAGAGTTTTTCCCCACCTACTCCGATTTTTTGAGGTAAATTGCTATTTTCTTTTTTTTGCATTACTATGAATTCTTTTCCCCATAGATAAGTCGGATCAGTCATATCCGTATATGTCCAGAGATGAATAGAATCCGTCGCGAGCAAATTCTCAGAATGAAGTCCTCTTTTGGTGAGCGGCAAAATGGCTTTACCCGCTAAAGGTAGAACTGTAAGTGCCCAGGCTGACACTCTTGTATCAGTCTTACTTTTATTAGTCAGTCTATGCACTACCCGAAGAGAATTTTCTCCATTTGGATAAATTTCCATTTCCTTTAAAAGGGAATTTAACGCATCCAGTTTGGAAATTCGGATATAATCTTGATTATCCTCTATGCTTACTTTAGAATTTTCTGGCGAATACGTAAGTGTCCTATCTTCAGGAGCACGCCAGAGTCTGTGACCACCAAAGTTTTGCCAATTTGGTGCGCTTCTATTTTGGATTTGATCTTCTATTACTCGAAAAAGATTTGGTTTACCTATTTTAGAAAAATGTAAAATTCTAGGTCCAATTTCCGTTGGGATTAGAAATTCTAAATTTCCCATCTTCACTCGCCATGAATTTTCAAGTCCCATAAAATTTTCTTTTTCTATCGAATACTTTTTGTTAGCCTCTTCTGCGAAAAGACTAAATGATATTATTAATAATAAAATTATATATTGTTTCATAACTATGGACTACTCCTGTCACCTCGAACTAGCATCTTCCGAGTTAGCGCCGTGAGAGGTCTATCAAGCTTCCCGCGATGAAATTTTGCTCCAGTGTGCATTCGAATTTAATCGTTTTATTGCCAGATAGATTTCTCACATCTACTCATTTACCGAGTCACAAACCCAACAGTCAAGCGATGTTCGAAATGACAGTATAGATTCATAACTTAAAGACAATAATGCCCTCTTATCTATTTACCTAGACAATATTCATAAATCGAAAATCCTTGCAATCATGAAACCTTACGGAAAACCTTTTTATATTCTTCTATTTAGTTGGATGTTTTCCGCGTTTGGGTTTGCTACCATGCTTCCTTTTCTATCTATATTTCTCACCGAACAATATGCGTTATCCGTTGCAGAGGTAGGAATCTTTTTTATTTTAACAGCCTTTTTTCGTTCTATATTTCAAGTATACAGTGGAGAAATATCTGATCTAATAGGCAGAAAGAATATAATGTCTTACTCGCAGATACTACGTGCAATTCTGATTTGCATCGCAGTCCTATGCATGAAACTAGAAATGCATTATATCTATGTTGTTTCTTTTTTAGGTCTCAGCTATGTATGCGCTTCGATGTTTCAGCCGGTGGCACAAGCTGCGCTTTCGGATCATTTACCGCTAAATGACTTCATTCATGGATTTAGTCGCATTCGTGTAGCCGGAAATTTTTCCTGGATGCTAGGTCCGATTCTCGCGGGCTATTTGGTTAAAATTTCTTTCTCGTCTTTATTTCTAATTTCCGGACTTTTCAGTCTAATCGGTGCTATCCTCATTTCCAGACACTATATTGATATTGTAAAATTGGACGATAAAAGAACTCGCTCAAATATTTTGACTATAGCAGAAGACAAACTTTTTCTAGTCTTCTGTCTAATTTCATTTTTCCTCAGCATTACCATTTCGCAAATGTTCTCCTCTCTCTCCGTGTTCTTGAGTTCCTATAAAAAATTAGATGCAAGTCTCATAGGCTATATCTTTGCTATCAATGGCTTTACTGTTTTTCTATTTCAAATTCCAGTCTCACGTTTCCTCACAAGTAAAATTAGACCGTTATACGGCATGTCTATCGGCTCCTTTCTTTATATGAGTGGCTATCTACTTGCAGGCTATGCAAATTCAATTTATGCCTATGCTGGAATTCTTTTTTGTATTTCACTCGGCGAAGTATTTGTAATGCCACTCTCGCAAACAAGCGTAGCCAAACTTGCACCTGAGAAGATGATCGGGCGATACATGGGACTTTATGCAATGACGGCTGTGGCAGGTTGGTCAGCAGGTCCTTATATTGGCGGGAAAATTTTAGAATGGGTTGATTTTAATTTTCAAATAGCCTGGCAAATCATTTCTCTCTTTGCCCTCTCAGCGGGTGTCGGCTACACTCTATTAGATACAACACTTCGAATTCGTGGTAGCCTAAGAGAGATGTAATCAAATAAAAAAACCATTTGACTAATACGCGAAGGTAGGGGTAAGATTAGGAATGATTAAATTTTTATTCATTTCATTAATTATTTATCTTATATTCAGATTTATTCGCGGTTTATTCAAAGGAATCTTTTTTTTCTCCCAAATCCAAAACCCACAAGGAGAAAACCAGGAGAGCCGTCAAAATCCATTCATTTACCGTTCAGGCAGTCGTGAGAAAGATATTTCAGATCGAGCAAGAATTCTAGATGAGGATAAAAATGACGGGGAAAAGGCAAAATTATCCGATTCTTAAACCTAGGAGACAATTTCTTGATACGATTACTTTTTCTAATTACTCTTGCGTTTTTCATTAACTGTGGTCCTTCGAAAGGGGAATTCGGTTGGGCAACTACTCAAGATGAAAACAAAAGCGTGTTAGAGCGTGAGCTCTATATGGTAACTGATTTTAAGATGACAAGGGTTAATTTAATATTTTCCCCATCAGATACTATTCATTATATCTACACCTTCTCCCGTCATCCCGGAGAAGGCGTTGAGTTTGTAGTGACACTCGAAAAAGAATCCATGGGATTTGTAGAAATAGATCTTAAGAAAAAGATGCTCGAAGCAGAAACTAGTTCCCTCAAAGACAGATTCATTCGTTTAAGTCCCGGCAAATACCGGTTACAGGTTGCCTTCGAAGAAGAAGTAATGGATAGCATAGAATTTGACGTTCTTCCCGAAGAAGGCTATTCAGTAGAAAGCCCAAACATCGACAAAGACCAAGAAGAAAAAGACGATATTATAAAGTATTCACGCTAGGGATTATGTAAAAGCAAAGAAGGTTTTTTCACAATCCCGAAACAGATGATTCAATAGACTAGGAACCCTTCTTCCATTGAATATCACGATGTTGGATTGGGGAAAATCCTTGAATTCGTTTATACGCTTTTGAAAATGCGAAGGCAGATGAGTATCCTACTGCTCGAGCCACTTCTTCTAACGACATACGGTCATCGGCTAATAGTTGTTTACCTTTTTCTATTCTTAATCTTGCTAAATATTCCATAGGACTAGAACCGAGTGTTTCTTTAAATCTGTTTGCAAGCGTTGCGCGAGAAATTCCAACTCTACCAGCTAAAGATTCTATAGTCCAGCCTTTGGAGTGATGTAAATGAAGTGATTCTAATGCCAGTAAAATTTTATCATCTTTTAAGGCAGAAAGCCATCCAGGTGTTTCAGATGGATGTGTTTCCATCCAGTGTCGAATCACATAATACAAGAGAATATCTGATAATTTTTGAAGCAAAATATCTGAGCCTATTCCTCTATCCAATTCCTGTGAAATTAAAACTAATGTTGTTTGTAAAGGATGATGTGTAGGAATTTCATCGGAACGAATGAGGATAACATCCGGTAACTCCAAAAAGAAAGGATGCATCGGTGCATTTCCGATTTCATAACGAACTGATAAAAAACTTGTAATCGGATTTCGATTTTCTAAAATTTCTTCCGCAATCTCCTTAAACTTCTTTATATCCATTGCCTTTTGATTTTCATGTGAGGCTAATTCATGTATAAACCCTCTTGCCATAAATACGATATCACCCTTTGTCAATAAAATAGATTTAGATTTGTATCGGACAAAGCACTTTCCCTGAGTGACTATATGAAATCCTGCACTTTTTTCACAGGGAAATTTTAATCCCCATGGCTTATAAAATGAATTTCTTGCAAGTAAATTTCCTTTCCATCTAGAATCATTAATTATTTCTGAAAGTATATCCATAAGTTCATTTTGAATCTGAATATCTAAATGTCTATATATTTATACGATTGGATATTCTTTTTTTTCTTATGGATATTCTCAGAAAAGAATATTAGTGTCTAATTCTGTACACAATTAATTAATGTAATCTAACTAGGAGATTTAAATGAAAGTTTTTGTTTATGGAGCAAATGGAAGTATTGGAAGTAAAGTAGTAGAAGGACTTTTAGAAAAAGGTCATGAAGTTTACGCAGGAAGTAGACACCCAGAAAATGGAAGAAAAGCGGCTAATCTACATTGGGTTTTCGCAGACGCACAAAAACCAGAAGAAGGACTTTCTGTGTTAGAAAAAGTAGAAGCAGCTTTTTTTATTGCACCACCGGGCCTAACAAACCAGTATGCGATACTAAGTCCCTGGCTTACAAAAGCAAAGACAGTTAAGTTAAGTAAATTTGTATTAAACACAGCTATGGGTGTAGAGCACGCTCCTCCTGAAGCACCATTTCGTAAATTAGAATTAGAATTAGAAAATTCAGGTTTAAAATACAATATCATTCGTCCGAATTGGTTTATGCAAAACTTCCAAACCTATTGGATTGGTGGAATTCTAAAAGATAAAAAGATTTTTTTTCCAGGTGGTGATGCAAAGGTCAGCTTTATCAATGTAAAAGACATTGCGGCAACTGCCATTACCCTCTTAACTACGAATGCAAACGACAACAAAGCATTCGCACTAACAGGAAAAGAAGCAATCAATCACTCAGAAGTAGCGGCTAAGCTTTCTAATGCGACAGGATTATCTATTGCTTATGTAGATATTACTCCCGAAGAATTTAAAAAGGCATTACTTACAGGTGGCTTACCGGAAGACTACGCTGACTTTATGAATTACATTGCGGCATCTTTAAAACAGGGAAATGCTTCTCCTATCGTTGATTCGGTAAAACAAATCACAGGTAAAGATCCAATTTCCTTTGACGATTATGCAAAGGAAAACAAACAAGCCTGGTTAGGGTAAAACTAAATTAGCCACAGAGGCACGAAAAATACCTTTCTGTCACCCCCGAAATTTTCTGTCGGGGGTCTCAACTTCTTGAGAGCCCCGACATCGCTCAATGTCATTAAGTTAAGATAAAAGAAAAAAGAATTCACCACGAAGGGCACGAAGAACACGAAGAAAAAAAGGATTCCATCATAAACCCCTTCGTGAACTTCGTGCTCTTCGTGGTGAAAAACTCTTATCTTAATGACATTGGGCGATAGCGGGTGGAATTTCGGGGGTGACACATTAAATCACACCTATAATTCTTTCACATAATAATTGTATGTCGCAAGAGTCGTCGGGTGTATAGGATGACTCTTTTCTAATAACTCTTCCATTACTTTTTTCGATTTTAATACAATCCCAAACGCTAATTTCTTTTCAGTCTCACTAAGCCAATTTGCATAGTGAGTCTGCCTCATAGCAAAATCAGACCCCAAAAAATCAGATACAAAAAGTATTTGATCGAGTAGAGCTAAATTCTCTCCTCCCAGCGTATGATTTTTCACTGCCGAAAGAATTTCTTCATCGGCAAATTGGTATTTATCGCGCAAATAATACTCAGCGGAAAACGGATGGTAGGCGGGCTCTGGCAAAATAGTAAAATCAAATCCATGACGATGAAATATTTCTATATGAAAATCCTTTGTCCTTTGTTTGGTGATATCATGCAAGATTCCAGCAAGAAAGGCTTTACGTGGCGAATAAAATCCATGCAACGAAGAAAACCGTTCCGCTAATTGTGCTACCCGAATCGAGTGATAGAACCGAGAATGCGTTACTTCCTCTGGCACTAATTTGACAAAGTATTCAATTTGTTTTTCTAAATCCATATAATTCTTCTTCTTCTATGTAATGTAGTATTTGATTGGTTAAAAATGCATTTCTCTTATGATGTGGCAAATCACGAATTACCGATGAACTCGCCTCTATTAGTGGATTGTCTACAAATACAATTCTTTCGGAAAACTCTTTTAGTTCAAAAGACAATTCAGTTTTATTCCCTAAGTCTCTATCAAAGATTAAAAGCTTTGTAGACTCTAAGATTTTTTTATACTCTTTCCAGAGAGGAAATTTCTTTAGATTATCAATTCCAATGATAAAATACAATTCCTCATTTGGATATTTCTCATGTATAAACTCAATGGTATCAATCGTATAACTTGTTTCTTTTTTAAGAATTTCTACATCTTCCACGACAGTATTCAAGATAGATTTTTCCTGAATTAAAATTTCTAGCATTGCGATAATATTTTGCTCGCTAGCACCCTTTGTTTTTTTAAAAGGAGATATATAATTCGGAACTAAAAGGAGTTTTTTACATTCAGGAAATATATTCCAGAAATGCAAAATAACTCCTAGATGACCAATATGAGGAGGATCAAAACTTCCCCCGTAGATACCAATCATTAGCCTCTGACTTGTCCATCCCCGCGTAGAATTGTTTTTGTAGTAGTTAAATGAACTAATCCCATAGGACCGCGAACATGCAGTTTACCCGTAGAAATTCCAACCTCAGCGCCAAATCCGAATTCTCCCCATCATGAAAACGAGTAGAGCAATTTACAAAAAGAGCAGCAGAAGCTAATTGAGTCAAGAATTGCTCGATACTTTTGTGGTCTTCTGAAAGAATTGCTTCTGAATGTCCGGAAGAATACTTTTCAATGAACGTAAAGGCTTCTTCTATATTCGATACAGTTTTAAAAGACAAACGTAAATCCAAAAATTCTAGCGCATACTCTTCATCAGTCGCTTTCTTTGCATCGGGGAATAGCTTTAAAAGTGGCTCATCTAACAGTAATTCTACGCCCTTTGCTTTGAGAGCTGATAATAAATCCTTTGTGCGAGGGAAGTCTTTATGAATGACAACATTTTCTACTGCATTGCAAACTCCAGGGCGTTGCGTCTTTGCGTTTAATAGAATATTAACCGCCTTATCAAAATCAGCCGAGGCATCTACAAATATATTGCAGACTCCTTTATCATGCTTCACGACAGGAATTTTAGAATTCTCTGTGACAAAGCTAATAAGCCCTTCTCCGCCCCGAGGCACGACAATATCAATTTCTTTGTCTTTTACAAGTAAAGATACGATATGCGCTCTATCTGTCTTATCTACAAATAAAACTGCGTCCTCTGAAATATTTTTTTTATTTAGCACATTCTTAAAAATATTGATTAGAACTAAATTGGAATGTATCGCTTCACTTCCACCGCGTAAGATTGCTACGTTTCCAGATTTAAAACAGAGTGCTCCAACATCAATTGTAACATTCGGACGTGACTCGTAGATAACAAGGACTACGCCTAAAGGCACACGCTTACTAACTAGTTCAATTCCATTCGGCAAATGAACTCCTCTTACTACCTCACCAATTGGATCGGGAAGAGCCGCAATTTCTAAAACAGAATTCGCTAGAGATTCAATTCTTTTTTCGTTTAGTAAAAGCCTGTCTAAAAGAGCTGGACTTAGATTTTTCTCTTTGCCAGCTGCAATGTCTTTTGCATTTTCCGAAATGATTGATTCTTTATTTTTTAAAATATCTTCTGCTAGTAGCCTTAATACTTCATTTTTAAAACTAGATTTGAGTGTGCGGATTTCTCTCTTAGCCGCACTTGCTTTACGTGCAATTGTATCAGTGTATTCTTTTGAATCGCTCATTTTAGATTCCTTCTTCAAGATTGTATATTTTGGATGTGGCAGTGGCAATGCTTCTTGTTTCAATATAAGAAGTAATTGCGGATAAGACTGTGTTAAGCGCATTACGGGTAATGTTTAATTGCCCCGCAGGAGTAGTATCGAGTAAATGAGAAACAGTTGAATAAAAAGAATCTCTCGCAAGGAGTGCCGATCCAGTTAGAATTCCATTGACCATTTTATCATTTACATCTATATTGTCTTTGTCAATTCCAGACAGACAACGCAGGAAGTTTTCTTCATCGGGAACAATTTCTTTTGCTTTTAAAAGATTAAAAATCATTTCCGTTTGAATTCGATTATTCAGAAAGTATTCGATGGCAAGGGCAGGAATCATTAGCCTTCCTTGAAAAAGCGAAGCCATAAAAGAAACCGAAGCAGTTTGCAAAGCTGCCACTTCTACCACAAAATTTGGGTTGTCCAAGAATGGAACGATTCCACGCGGTGGCTCTGCTGCCATTTCATAGTATCCACTCGTAAATAGAATAAAATCATTGAGTGATTTAAAAAAGACAACACTCATATCTCTTAGAGAATCTGCTTCCACTTTTTCTGGTTTTGTAATTTCTTCCATTTTTACTGCCTATCTCTAGAATTATAATAAGGGCAAAAAAATAAACTAGAAAATAATTCTCGCTTGCAAACTAAGGAATCGAAAAAAGTCTAAACGTGTATGGCAACTATTGATATTAAAAACCCAAAACAAAGACAAATTTCTACCATTGCCCTTTTAGAACAAATGGAGAAACAATACAAGAATATCCCGATGGAAGCAATTCTAAAACAAGACGTGCTTCGAATTGGAATTAATTTTTCTCCAGAATCCCTCACTGGCTCAGAGTTCAAATCGAAAGACTACTTTATTTTTTCCTTCGATCATATTCCTGTCGCGGACATGGAAAAAGGCATCGCTTACAAAACTCCCGAAGAGATAAAAATATCAGGAGGACATTTTAATTTATTACCAACAGTAATATCCACGCGCAATAATCCTGAATCTCCTTACGTAGTGCGGCTATTCGACAATAAACCCTGCCTATATATCGGCGAAGTAAATCTCGGCTCTTTAGAATTTCCACCAATTCCAAGTTGGTATAAACACAAAACAAAGAGCGGAAAAATTCCAGGAGAAATTGCACCTGTAATCGAATGGGGATATCTCATTTACCTCACAGTATTTCGTAATTGTCAATATTTCGGAAAAGAAGAAGAGTGCGCCTATTGCGATATTAACCACAACTACCGCCAACAAAAAAATGCAGGTCGTCCTTACACAGGCGTAAAAGACATCGAAGACATTATCGAAGTCATGAGTTGGATTGACAAAGAAGACAGCGTTGCCAAAGTCTACACAATCACCGGCGGATCGGTATTAACCACACTCAAGAAAAAAAACGAAGTCGACTTTTATTTAGAATATCCAACTGAAATCGAAAAACATTTTCCGGGACGTTGGATGGGTAAACTAGTCGCACAAGCATTTGAAAAAGAAGACTGTAAAAAATTCGCAGACGCAGGCATTAAAGTCTATCATCCTAACTACGAAGTATGGGATCCAAATCTATTCGATAAAATCTGTCCGGGTAAAGCTTCTTGGATCGGACGGGATACATGGATTAGGCGCATCGTTGACTCCGCAGAAGTATTTGGACCTTCACACGTCATACCAAACTTCGTAGGTGGAGTCGAACTCTCCGAACCCTACGGTTTCGCAACAGTTGCCGAAGCAGTCAAGTCAACCGGCGAAGGTTTAGATTTTTCATGTCAAAAGGAATCATGCCCCGCTTCACTGCCTGGTGCCCTGAGCCTTACACAACGCTAGGAACACAAGCAGGTCCCCCACTCGAATATTTTTGTGAACTCCTCACCGTATGGAAAAATACATTTGAAAAATACAATCTTCCGGTTCCTCCCGGATACGGCGAACCCGGTCCGGGTAAAGCGGTGTTTTCCGTTTCTGCTTTTATGGATGTGATTGGGTATAAGGGAAGAGCTTAAAGCACAAACTTCAAAATCTCTTTTTGTAAAATATTGGAACCATGTCGCCAGTTTTGGTTCCAATCTACACTGCCGTTAGCCCCTACATAATTTGTGATATAAAAAAATGCCGTGAAGGGAATAGAAAGACGAGTAGCGACATAGGCAATTGGAAATGCTTCCATATTTTCTAGATCGACGTCATAGAGGGAATCCACTAATTCTTCCATTGTAAGGTCTACAAGAGTAACGTAATTAGTAGAATTGGTGATTGCCTCGACTAGTTTTTGATTTTTTATAAAGGGAGTAAATCTCGGGTCTGAGTCGGTTAATAGATGTTTGCCTATGACGTCAGGCACTTTTGCCATTCCTTTTATTTCTGCGATGTCTCTATATACAAATTTATTTGAATAAGCAATGTCGCCAATCTTCCGCTTCGAATGGCGATAACATCCAGCCGATCCTAGAAATACAATCGATTTAATGTCTTTCATCTTCGATAAATATCTTTGCAGGTTATATAAAGTATCCATAAAACCAACGCCGGTATTGTATACTTTGAGATTGGCATACTTACTCAAATGATCGGTTTCCCCCTCAAAGGCACCGCAAAATAGTATGTTACTCAAATCTTGCACTTATACATTCCTCGTTAGTTTCTTTAATTCATTTAAGATTTGCAATGCTTCGATAGGAGTAATACTTTCAATTTGAATTTTTTCTAACTCGCGGATAATCTTTGTTTGCTGGATGTTTGCTTCTGTTTCTTTTGGAAATAAAAGAGGCTCTTCTACTGGTTTTAGTTTAATTTCTTTTTTCTTGGATTCAAGACCTTCGAGTAAAATCTTAGCACGCCCAATGATTTCATCGGGCACACCGGCAAGCTTTGCTACATAGATACCAAATGATTTCTTTGCTTTACCCATACGGACTTTTTTCAAGAATATGATTTCTTCTTTGTCTTCTACTGTATCCATATATAGATTAAAAATGCCTGACTCTTTTTCTAGTTGGGTTAACTCATGGTAATGCGTTGCAAAGATAGTCTTGGTCTTTGTTTGCCTTTCGGCTGATAGATGCTCTAAAATTGCCCATGCAAGGCTCATTCCATCATAAGTGGAAGTGCCGCGTCCTATTTCATCAAATAATACAAGGCTATCAGGAGTTTTATTTTTTAGGATATGAGCTGTCTCTTTCATTTCAACAAAGAACGTAGACTGACCAGTTGTAATATCATCCCCAGAACCAATACGTGTAAATAGTTTATCCACTATAGAAAGATTTGCTTTCTTTGCGGGAATGTAAGAACCCATTTGAAAGAGTATCTGGCAAAGAGCGATTTGGCGCATATAGGTAGACTTACCCGCCATATTCGGACCCGTAAGAATTGCAATAGAAGAATTGGTTCTATTGAGATAAACATCATTACCCACAAACCTTTCGCCTATCTTCATAAATTTTTCAATCACAGGATGACGGGCTTCTATTAAACTTAGTTCGCCCTTCTCATTCATTTCAGCGGCTACCCAGTTATATTCATCTTTACAAGCACAAAGAGAAAGCGTATAGTCAAGTTGTCCAATTTCTTTTGAAAGTGCGATGAAGCTATGAAATTCCTTTAGAACTTCTTGCATCATTTTTTCAAATTCTTCTTTTTCGATGGATTGTATAATTTCATCTGCTTCAAGAATAGTTCTTTCGATGTCTTCGAGTTCAGCAAAAGTAAATCTCTCGGAGGTAACGAGTGTTTGCTTCTTTTGGTATCGCGTTGGTGCAAGCTCTGAGTCTTTTCGCGATAATTCAACATAGAACCCTACTACTTTATTATAACGAATCTTAAGTGTATTAAGCCCTAGCGCCTTACGCTCTTTATCCTCAAGTGCAATGATCCAGTCTTTTCCTTTCGTCTTTGCTTCTCTGGCTCGATCAAGTTCAGGGTTAAATCCAGTCTTTAAGAAAGCACCTTCTCCTCCGAGTATGGGAGGAAGCTCATTTTCCGAAAGTCTAGCGGCTATAAAGGAGTAAACGTTATCTAGTTTTATTTCCGGAATTGTAAATTTATATTCAATTGCTTTTAATGAAGCCTGAATTGATTTTGCAATTTCGATTGTTCTAAGAATAGTTTTAAAATCACGCGGTAAACCCTTTGCGCCTCTGAATCTAGAAATAATTCTTTCTATATCTGCAAATTCAGAAAGCTCTTCAGAGAGTTGGTGTTTTATTTTTTTATTTGCATCTAGGATTTTAATTTGATTCCAGATAAATTCCAGTGCAGTTTTACTCTTTAATGGAAATAGAATTTTGTTTTTTAATACACGTTTTCCTATTCCAGTATGACATTTATTTAATACAGTAAAAAGAGAATGATGCTTACTTGCTTCATTTTGGTTTTCGATTAGGTCTAGATTTTGGACTGTGTCTTCGTCTAACTCCATGTAATCGCTATCATCCATGATGACAGGATTCTTAAAAACAAAACTACTTTTCTTAAAATTTCGATCGATTATAAATTGAATCAATACTTCGAGATTAGAAAACTTTGCAGTCTTATCGGCTTTACCAAAATCAATTTCCGATTTATTTAGAATTGTATTTACGCAAATATCTTCGAAGTGAAAATTTTTCCAATACTCTTCTTCTTCTTTTAAGAGCATAATTTCTTTCGGTTCAAATTTACGAATCGTTGCAAATAAATCTTCTCTTGCTTCTCGTGCAAAACTAAAATAATATAAATCTCCAGTTGATATATCTGCGAAGGCAACAAGTATTTGGCGCAAATCAAACAAAAAAACGGCAAAGTAATTATTATTATATGACCCAATTAGGTTTTCTTCGATTACTGTGCCTGGAGTCACAATGCGAACGACTTCTCTTTGGAGAAGTTTCACATTTGGGTCTTCTGATTTAATCTGCTCACAGATGACTACTTTTTTTCGCGCAGTGATAAGTCTTGAAATGTAACTTTCCGTTGCATGGTAAGGAATTCCACACATTGGAATTTGATTTTGTCTTTTAGTGAGCGCAATATCAAGAATAGCCGAAGCGGTGATTGCATCTTCCATAAACATTTCATAAAAATCCCCCATCCTAAAAAATAAAATTCCATCGGGATGTTTTGATTTTATTTCTGCAAATTGTTTCATTGCAGGCGTTGTTAATGGATCAGATTCTTTTTGCATTTTTTATAAATTCTTCTATTAATTTAATATCTTTCTCGCCAGGGCTTGTTTCTACACCAGATGCAACATCAACACCAAATGGTTGTAAAACACTAATTGCTTTACCTACATTGGAGGGCTTAAGTCCACCGGCTAATAGGTATTTTCTTCTCACTGCTTTTGCATTTTCCCATTCAAATACCTGTCCACTTCCACCGCCTAGTCCTTCTTTATAACTATCTAAAATTAAAAACTCGGTTTCATACTCTATAAATGACAAATCATTAACAGGCTCTTTAACCGAAACCTGCGGAATTAGTTTTTGATTAAAACTTCGCAGCAAATTTAGATTCAAAGTATTATCATGGGCAACAAACTGAACAAAGTCAAACGGAATTTTACTTAGAATCTCTCTTATTTGAGTTTCGGAATTTTGATAAAACAATCCAACAACCAGAAGAGAATGATTGCTCCTTTTTTTGATGGATTCGAAAACTTCCATTCCTTTCTTTAAGTCTACGCTACGTTTGCTGACCGGAGAAAAATTGATACCGATATAATCTCCACCTGAATCGATTACGCTCATAGCCGTATCAATGGTTTTGATTCCACAGATTTTTACTCGCACTGTCATTTAGGAAACAATGTATGGAACGCTTCTACAGACAAGTTTTTTGCAATTTACAGTGCAAAGTTTTTTTTATTGTAGGAATTGCAACTAATAGGATAAGTGGAATGAGCATGAGGCGGTTTATGAAACTATTTATTCCTTTTTTTATTCTATTCTTTTCGTTTTGCAATTTTAAAAAAGAGCAAAACCAAAATCATCCTGTATCTGACAGAAAGGAGACTGATATGCTCCTATTAAAGCTATATTGGTTTGAAGGCGATGTTACGATCCAAAGGAAAAATGCCAATGTGCCTGTGCAAACTGATTTAGAATTGGAAAAGGATGATTTAATTAAAACAGGTGCAAATGGCTCTGCTGAACTTTTGCTCGGAATCGATCATCACATAAAGCTTGGGAATCATTCTGAAATCTCTGTTACAAATCTTCTAACAACAAATGGGGAAACAACTTCAAGCATTTCGCTCAAATCAGGAAAGGTATTAGTCATAGCTAATGCTGACAGCCAAGAGGAAATTTCAATCCTGACTCCAAATACGCTCGCTAATACAAAAGACAGTATTGTTCTTGCTCAAATTATTCCCGACAATAAAAAACCAAAAGGCACTGAATGTGATAAAAATTCCTGCTTCACAAAACTCGCTGTTTTAAATGGCAAATTACATGTTAAGCAAGTCGGAAATGCAAGTGACTTACTCGTAGAAAAAAAATTTCAACTCACAGTTGGCAATGAATCAGAACTTTCGCAAAACAAGATTTTACCCCTCGATAGAATTTCTCAGTCTGACGCAAAGAATATGCTTGCATTTCATGCTAACGAGCCAGTGGTTGAGCAATTGATTTTACAAGAATACAATTCAGCGCAAACTTTTGTTAAGCCACAAATAGTAATAACGAATAGGAATGCTTTGAATAAGAAACCTTTGCCGCCTACTCAGAAAATACCAAAAAAGCCAGCCGCAATTAAGAAACCGGCTAATCAGAAGAAGCCAGTATCAAAAGATATTCATAGAGATAGACTCAAGTTAGAACCGAATAAGAAATTCTAGTTTAAAGAATTTTCTTATTCAAGAATTTATAATACTCAACTTCGATTGTATTAATTAAGAAAGTATAGTATTTAACTAAGGCTGAGTCGTATTTATTTTTTTCCGCCACTGCTCGATAGTGCTCTGACATTTGATTACGCATTAAAGGAGACTTAAAGTCTTCTTTATTGATAATGACCGAGGCAGGTTTTCCCTTTGGGACAATATCAGCAGGAATTGCGATTACAACACTATTTGTCATCAAAGAGTATTCAACAGCAGAGGCTACTTTTTGGTTATCCCCTTCTTTGGCAAGAACCGGCACTGCTCTTTTGATATCATCTAAATTACTTTGGATTTTTGTTCTAAGTAAATTGATATCATACAACTTCTCGTCAATGGTATTGTATTTTTTAGGAAATACATATTGAATAGCCGCTCTTGCGATAATGCTGGTTTTTTCTTCTTTACTCTTACTATCTTCCTCAATTGACTTTTGCATTGCGGTATCAAATCCCACTTCGTTTCCGAAAGCACTTGCTTTATTCTGTGCTTTCTTATCCGAAGATTTGTCTTTTTTTCTGAAATACACAGCAGCAGCTAAGCCAGCTATTCCACTCATCAAGAGCCCAAAGAAGATTGTTCCAAGACTCGCTTCAACAAATGAAATCATTATAAAAATTGTCATTAGGAATATAAAAACCATTAGCCCGACAGGTAAATTAAATCTACGCTGAAATGCTTCCCGCTTGATTCGTTCCCTTTCTTGCTGTTCAAGAGAATTTATATCACTTGTTAGCTTATTGATATGATCTTCTTTGATATTCGTATTTAACTTAGGATTCTTTTGAAGAATCATTTCTTGGTTTATAATTTTTGCATATTCAAGTTCTTTCTTATATTCCGGATTTGATGTGGATAAAGAAGCAAGCTTATGCAATACGCTAGCCATGTAACTCTGATCAACAGCGTAAAACAAAGATTTGCCGCTATCATCCTTCAAAGAATAAGTTCCAAATGTATTGGTGATATCTTTACGAAGTCTTTCTGTAAAACTTTTAATTTTTTCTGTTTCTTTGATGCCTGCTCTTTCTACTTCTTGGTTTAAATCCAAGGATAAAAGTGTAAGCTCTGATTTTGTATTTTCAGTGACTAATTTTTCTAAAGACTTTGAAAGCTTATTATATATAGAAGAATACTTTCTATCTAGAAGATTATTCATATCACTCATAAACTTTTCAACGATGCGAACTGAAAGATTACAAGTATTTTGAACTGACCTTGCAAATTCAGAATTAAATTTATCAAAAGGAAAGGACTTGATGATTTCGATTAGAATTTTTACTTTCTCTCGTCCCTGTCTACGACCGTCAGGCGCAAGATCAATATGCTCTCGCTTATACTCGTTCAGCTTATATTTTATATCACTGAGGTTTCCCTCTTCCGCTAATTTGCGAAGTTGCTCCATTGCAAATTTTTCTAGTCCGTCTGATTGAGCACGATAATGATTTACTATTTCAGGTGGTCTCTGATAAGTTCCATCGTCTTTTAATTCAATCTCATCAATAATTAAATGGTAGCCTGGCATTACCTGCTCGAGAAGTCCTTTCTCATGTCCATATTCGATAAAGTCATCAACAAAGTCCTTAATAGGAATATAGGCGTAGGGTTTAAATCCACCTTTAATCAAAAGACCAATCTCTGCTTCTAAAGAACAATTCATTGGATAAAGCCAGCTAGCCCCTGATTTGTTTTTTTGGAAAAGGAAATTACCGGGATTGTTCTCATCAATTTCTTTGATTCGCTTTGCTCGATTGGATAGAATTAAATCTACCATTGCCCTCGAATAATCAAAGCAGGCTTCACGATAATTCTTCACGTTAATTTCGTGTGTGTATTGAGGTGAGACAATCGCAATCTTAGCTAATACCTTTGCACCATTCTTAATTAAAAATGGATAAATGTAAGCCATTCTTTCTTTTCCGCCATTATCAATATCGGACAATTGCTTTAGTGCTTGGTCTATTGCAGCAACGGACTTTGCTTGCTCACTTAAATTTGTATATTTATGCAAATGATCGATAATTTTATCTAAAGTGATTAATTCAGTTGGATGGAGAGCCTTTGAACCGGGTCGGTCTTTTCCTTTATGACGATCTCTCAATTCGTCCATGATCGATCTCGAAGTCGCGGAAAGACTATTCATAGACTGCGGAGTTTTAACTAAAACAGTCTTGTCAATTGCTCCTGCCTTTGCAGGAATACTCGGAGGTGCTACCGCTTTCTCAGTATTGTTTTTTGAATTAGGTTCTGCCATACGATTAGTAAGGTATTCTTTTAGAGTCTGTCCAGCTTGCAAGCATTAATTGCAAGTATGAAAAACTTTATATACTAGAGTAAAGAATAAATAATCCACCAAATACTAGGCTATTTGACCATTCGTAAGTGGCAGAAATGGTCAAAGTTTCTTTCTTTAGAGCATCAAATCGTATCAATACTTCTTTGACACTGTTTCGAGCATGGAATGAATCTCAGTTGCTTGCTCTTTTTTTCCATTTTCAGAATAATAGGTTTCTAATTTTTCGAGCAAACGAACGTTTTCAGGGTTTTTCTTCAACTCGTTCAGTAGAGATTCTTGCTCGGCGCTTATTCTAGAATACGTATTACCATTTAAATGAATCGGAGTTGCATGAGATGGAAATTTGCCAAATTCAGGATTAGAGGAGTCACCCGAATAAAAAACAACTACACTTACAATCACTGCAACTAACGCAAAACCCCCTGAGAAAACAACTGGGAGACTATACTTTCTCTCGGTTCCGTCAGAGTAAGTCTCGACCACTTCCAAATCAATGTGCTCAAGACGATTTAGAAGCCTAGTATTAAAATCTTTATCTATTTTGATTTGCGATAATTCCTTTTCTCTGTATTCAGAAACACAACGTATCAGACTGCATTCAACATGTACATGATCGGATTCATCTTCCTTAGAAATTCTCTCAATTTTCGTTTTTAACCAATTTAATAAATTTGATTTATACCAATTTTAACCTCTCGTTTCTCGTCTTGCAATATCATATGTTTTAAAATTTCCTTTGCCTTAAAGAGTCGGCTCTTTACTGTACCCACGTTACATTCTAAAAGCTCTGCTATGTCCGAATAAGACATTTCTTCGAAGTATCGTAAGTCAATGACCTCTTTGTAAATGCCCTCTAACTGATTGATCTTTTTTATTAGATAGGCAGATTCGTCTGAGAGTTCTAATTTTTTTTCAAAACCAGGCCTTTCATCTACAAATTGTTGTTCATTGTCATCGATTGATTTTTCTACCATTCTTTTTCTTTTTGTCAAGAGATCTTTTGACTTATTTATCACAATTCGATAGAGCCATGTGTAAACTCCAGCCTCTGCTCTAAAATTTACGATTGATTTATATCCTGCGATTAACGCATCCTGTACTATATCATCTGCATCATCATCATCCTTCACCATGGACTTGGCTTTGCGAAAAAGTCTCTCCCGAAAAGGTGTGACTAATTCCATGTAGGCGTATTTATCTCCTGCCTTTATTTTTTGAAGTAAGATTTTTTCTTTTTCTCTTAGAGTCATGTTCTATGTTTACCTATAAAATATTTAAAACTTTCTAGACAATGTTTTTTCGACAGAGTAAAAATTGCTTTTTCATCGACTGCCGTATGATTTCTAAATATTTGTAATTATTCTAATTATTTTATATCATGTTTTAAAGGAAAATTAGTCGTCAACTAAAAAGATAAAGTCGAATCTTTAAACACTAATGCAGCAAATCTATTTTTTCCTTTCCATTTTCTTTTCAATAACCTTCTTTTTGATTCCTTGCATTGGAAATGTAACAGATCCAAGACATTGGACAAAAGCTTTTTCCTTGGGGTTCTTTCTTCTTGGGATCTTTGCAATTTATAAAATAATGAGCGCCCGCTCTCTCACCATTTCGGAAGCAGTGATTGCAGGATTTAGAAAAGAAATGGCTTTTCTATTTTGCTTATTTAGCACACTTTGCTTTCTCTACATCTATACATTATTTCAACATTTGCATTCTTTTTTTCTAGTTGATTATGATTTTTTAGCGATAGGCGAAATATTAAACAATTCTATCAAAGGAAAATTCTTTATCACACATCATTATGGATCCAACTCTTCCGGTAATTATTTATCCCATCATTTTGCTCCTTCCATTTTACTATTATCTCCATTTATACTTTTATCTAAATTTAGACTTGGTTACGCCTACGGATTATTATTCTATACAATCGTATCTATGAGTCTAATATCGATTTTACTTTTAAGAAGAAATGTAAAAGGAAGTTCTTTTTATCTTTCCATGATTTTAATAGCAATCAACTTACCACTTCATAGGCTATTCTTTTCTTACCACTTTGAATTACTAACAGTATTCTTTTTTCTTTTATTTTTTGTAGGAATAGAATTTAACAAAACCTATATATCCATTCTTTCGATACTATTTCTTCTACTCTTAAAGGAAGATATGGCTATATATGTATTTTGCCTCGGAATGTTTTTTGCATTCCAAAGAAATTGGCGTTATGCGATATTCCTTACTACAATTTCTCTTCTTTATTTTTTTTTCGTGCCATCGTTTTTCCAACGCTCACTCGATTCATCCACTCATGTAGATTGGCTACAAGATTGGAGCAAATGGGGAAAGTCCTATTCTGAAATTGTATTCAATGTATTAGCAAATCCCTTAAAGGTATTAGATTCCATTTTTTTAAAATGGAAAGTCCTCAGAGAATTTCTTTTTGCATTCAGTCCGCTGATTCTATTGACCCCTAGCCTAATACTAGTTAGCCTGCCAATTTTTATACTCCATTTTATCTCGGACAGAATTTGGTATAATTCACTATACAACTACTATTCATACACAATTGTATCATTTTTTATTTTAAGTTTTTTATTTTCTATCGTTAAATTGACTCAATCAAAAATTAAAGATTACACGTCTGCTATTTTATTAGTTTCCATTTCTCTTTCTCTTTATTCAAGCTCGGGAGATAAATTCTTTCCGTATGCAAGGATTAATACAGACATAGAAAGAGTAAGCGATGTCCAACGGATAATCGAAAGTATCCCAAGAGGAAAAACAGTTGCAACTCAATTTGATTTAGGAGCATTTATTCCAAGGGCGAATCCTCTCTATCCGCTACACGAAAAGAATTTAGACAAGGACTATTTATTCATTGATTCAAGTAAAGGAATTTCTCCCTATGTAGACAAACAAAGAATCGAAAAAATGATTGAG
Organism: Leptospiraceae bacterium; assembly: GCA_016708435.1. Classification (NCBI taxonomy): domain Bacteria; kingdom Pseudomonadati; phylum Spirochaetota; class Leptospiria; order Leptospirales; family Leptospiraceae; species Leptospiraceae bacterium. The sequence continues at coordinate 46,966 of JADJFV010000022.1, forward strand.
ACTGTTACGTCAAATCAATCGTATGCATTACTTTTAGAAAAGAATGGAATTAAACTCTATAGGAGGATTAAATAAAAATGATTTATAGTGCGCTGTATTTTTTAGAAAGCTCAATCATTTCAATGCGCAATTCTGAGTAACCTTTCAAGATTGAATTTAACAACTCAGTTGTTTCTTTCGAAAAACTTTCTGCCTTTGCACTGTCTTCTAATTCGATAGTTAGTTTTGTAAGCTCAAGCATATTATAACTTTTAAAAAGTCCTTTAAGCTTGTGACAAATTTCTTTTACCTTGGTATGATTTGTATCTCGGTAGTTTTTTTCTAGCTCCGCCAAATCCTTTGGCGTTTCATTTATAAAGACGTTCATAACACGAATTAAAAAACTCGTTTTATTATTCGAAAGCTGAATAAAATAAGACAAATCAATCATACTGTTTTTATAATATAAACTTAGCATTTATGCAAGCATTAAAAGATTTACCAACTTTTAAGTCTCTATAGCTTGGCGTAAGAGGATTCGAATTTGTTTAAAAAACCAGTTATTTCAATTAGTATATTACTTATAGCATTTACAATTCTATGCTCCGAGAATGAGAATAAAACTAAAACAATAGAAAGTAAAAAAGAAAAATTTTCTGTTTCAGAAGAAGTCGTTGCAGAGGTAAAATCAAAGTATTCACATATCAAAGTCGCTGACTACGGAACTCTCAGGCAATTGTATTTTATAAGAGACAATGGAGATGAAGCACTTGAGTCCACCATCGACACTAACTATCCGCAGAATCTTTTTCTGCTCTATACGCAAACTATGTTTTCCTCTTTCTTAATCAACAAAGAGCACAAGGACACTCTTCTCATCGGGCTTGGTGGTGGAGGAATGGTGCATTTTCTAAATTTTTATTTTCCTTATGTAAATATGGATGCAGTAGAAATAGATCCTGCCATTGTAGATGTCGCTAAAAAGTATTTTTATTTAAAACCAATTCCATCTACTAAAATTATAACAGACGATGCGGTTAATTTCATTAGTCTACCTGGAAAGAACTACGATGTGATTTACATGGATGCATTCTTAAAACCATCCTCCGAGACAGACTCAACCGGTGTTGCAAATAAATTCAAAGCCCCTACTTTTCTCCAGAGACTAAAGTCCAGACTCAAAAAAAATGGAATCGTAGTCTTTAATATAAACAACCACGAAAAAATGCAAGAAGACATCAAAACAATTCAAACAGAATTTCCACAAGTCTACTTCTTCCAAAAAAATCGAGCAGGAAATCTAATCGTTATCGGCTCGACTGATTCCACAAGAGTTCCAATAGATAAGTTGATTTCGATTGGTGCAGACTTAGACAAAAACCACAAAGTCAATTTTTCCTTTAAAGATATTGCAGGTTACTATTTAGAAAAGTTTTAGAATTGCTAAAAATCAAGTTTCTAAATTTGTAGAATGTATGATAGATTACGAAACAATTATTGGTCTTGAAGTTCACGCACAGTTAAACACAACCACAAAAGTATTTGCACCAAGCCCTACCGTATTTGGTAGCTCGCCAAACACACAGGTCTCTACTGTATGCTATGGTCTTCCGGGTGCACTACCTGTGCTAAACGAACAAGCACTCCAAAAAGCAATCCAAGCAGGACTTGCACTTGGCTGTAATATTTCGCTATTTACTAAGTTTGACAGAAAGAATTATTTCTATCCTGATTTACCAAAGGGATACCAAATTTCTCAATATGATAAACCAATTTGTTTAGGCGGTCAAATTACTTTTACAATGAAAGGTAAAACGGAGCCAACAGTAATTAAGCTCACTCGTATTCATATAGAAGAAGATGCAGGAAAACTCATGCACTCCGCTGATCCATCAGTGAACGCATCTTATGTTGACCTAAACCGTGCAGGCACTCCTTTAATCGAAATTGTTTCCGAGCCAGAGCTTAGATCAAGCGAAGAGGCTTATCTCTATTTAACCACACTCAAATCCATTCTTCGTTATATCCAAGTTTCCGATTGTAATATGGAAGAAGGCTCTCTTAGATGTGATGCTAACGTATCGATTCGTCCGCGTGGAGAGAAAGAATTTCGCACAAGAGTAGAAATTAAAAATCTAAATTCATTCAAAGCCGTAAAGCAAGCCATCGACTACGAAGTAGAATGGCAAAAAGACCAATACGCAAGTGGTCTAACATTCCAACAACAAACAAAACTCTGGGATGCTACTCTTTTAAAAACTGTATCTATGCGTAGTAAAGAAATGGCGCATGACTATCGTTACTTCCCAGACCCAGATCTTCCGACTATCGTTCTAAAACAAGAAGACATAGACACTCTAAGAAGCAAATTACCGGAATTACCCGCTGCAAAGAAAAAAAGATTCGAAGATGCATTGGGTCTTCCTCCTTATGATGCAGAAGTATTAACCGCAGAAAGAGAAATCGCCGACTACTTTGAATTAGCCTTAAAAGTATCAGGAGATGCAAAGAAAACATCTAACTGGGTAAAAGACGAAGTATTAGGAATTGTAAACAAAGAAAATATTTCTATCTCTGAATTCACCATTGATCCAAAGCGAATTGGTGGATTAGTCAAATTAATCGTAGATGGAAAGATTTCCGGTAAGATAGCCAAAGACGTATTTGAAAAAATGCTAACTACTCCAAAATCACCAGAAGAGATTGTTCAATCAGAAGGGCTAATCGTTGTTAAAGACGACAAAGAAATCGAGCGGCTAGTTGATCTTATTCTCGAGAAGAATCCTCAGGCTATAGAAGATTACCGCAAAGGAAAAGACCGCGCTCTAGGCTCTCTTGTAGGTGCTGTCATGAAAGAAAGCAAAGGAAAGGCTGATCCGGGTTCAGTGAATAAGCTTTTACTTGAGAAGTTAGGACCTCTTCCGCCTAAAGGGTAATGTATAACTGATTACCCTGAGAAAGAAGATGGACACCGATAAAAGATACGATAGCTCTTTAATTGCGAAGAATTTGAATTATCTTTTATCGAAGTAACTATCCATTTTTCTTTTTTATAAATTCATAAATTGCAAGAATGGAAGACACAAAGGAAATTAACTGAATTAATACATCAACAAAGTCTTTGTAATTTTTGTAGGAAGCTAATAGCTGAACTAAAAGACCTAAGAATACAATAATTAAAATAAATAAAATTCGATCTATTATTCTATCATTCATGTTTAGCTTTGCTTAGCTGATCTTTTACTTCTCTTGCAATCATTCGAGAAATAACTCCGTAAAGCAAATAGCTTAAACTAATAAGTCCAATAAAACCAACACCATAAATATATAAATCGTAACCACTCATTTTTAATATCCTTGCTTCTTAGACTACTAACAATCAAACAATTCAATTTAATTTTTTTCTATCGAATAGCATAAGCGTGCCCATCGTTTTAACATAAAGAAATTGAACATACTCGCGTTCCAAGTTACTGTAAGCGCGACTAATCCACTGATCAGCGATATCTTTGTTTATCATAAAGCAATCGACCTTTTGTTTCAATTTGTTGGTAAATTAAGTAAGGATTATCTTTTAATTCTAAAAACCTTTCAGGAGTTTCTACAATTACATCCACACTAAGTCCTGAACCATATAACAATTTGTAAACCTCTTGTGCCAACTGTCTTCTATGCACCACATCTTTTTTTATGATACACAAATCATAATCACTATCCGCATGAAAGTCTTTCGTTGTTCGAGAGCCAAACAAAATGATTTTATCAGGATCAATCTTTGTTACTAGAATGGTAATTAACTTTTGAATCGATTCTTGTTCAATAATCGTTTGATCTGCGACTGTCATAATTTTTTTCCTTCTTGATCCACAGATTCATTAGGTCTTTTTAAAACAAATACTGTCAAGATGAATCTTTCGTTTCAAAGTATCCTCTATTTTGTCCTGCCCTACTTTTATACTTTCCTAAATAAGAGGAAAGAAAAATGAATTATCAAGTAGAAGATATGGGAATAAAATTTGTAGGAGTTTTCCCGCACGAAACCCTTTATGAAAGCACAGACGATGATCCAGAAGAATCTCTTTCTATTCATCGGTTTGAATTTTTTACTTCATCTGAAAGTATAGATGCAGTGATTGACTTTAGTTCTTTCTATCATGCTGAGTCAGAATCCAGAAGACTATACATTGTAATGCCCGCCTATGAACGAGAAGAGGGATTTTTAGATTCAGGAATGAGCTTTGGTGATTGCGAGTTTGTAAAAGAAGCCGAAGATGATTTTACAGAGGAAGAAAAAGATTTTTATATCAAGTTAAATGACCTTATCCAGTGGATTGAATCTCATATTGAGGATAATTTCAATTTTGCGGAAAGGTTCTATTCTTGGTCGAATATTTCAGCGGAGTATTAGGCACTTCCTTGAATTAGTCTTCTGCTTCGTTCAATGCTTAGCAAATGAGTTTCGGGGAAAAAATACCTAAGAAAAAATATTGTAAAAAATTTTTTACAGAAAAAAAAAGGGTTCCATTGGAAAAAAAAAAAAACTTAAATAAAAAAATATTCCTTATTTAATTGATAGTATAATTCTTTCTTGATGAGTATGAATTTTCAGAGCATAGAAAATTTCTTAAACATTTAAACGCAAATCTTTCTGTTTCCATTAATTTTCGATTATGTATTATTTCATTTCTTGCAGAAGGAAATTATAAAAATATTTATGAAATCTTTTCACATGATTATGGACTAAATGGAAAAAATAATCCATTGTTTTCCTATAGATTCTTTGATTCTTCTTTTGATAATGGAACTGATTTCCAAACATGGCGCTTAAACTCAGGGAACATTGAACTAAATTCTGGGTGATTTCTGTATTCATCTAGAATCGAAAGAGATAAATTCTTCTTGTCTTGATAAAATACAACTAGTCCACAAAGAGCCTAATGGCAAATACCGATACTTTACCACAAGAAAAGAATTGCTATTAGATAAATTAAAAATGACTTACTAATTTTGAAAATACAATTCCGCTTGTTGTTCTTAAAAACAAAGATCAAGACTATTCAAAATTATCCGTAAACGAATACAATGGATTAGTAAATGATTGTGATTTAGAATATTGAAACTACTATAGACTTCAAGCTAACTTTGGCGATGGTCTCTAAGATTGCCATTGAAAATGAAGTCTTTATTAAAATGGTTGACTCTAACGTAGCCACAAAAGAAAATAAAAGCGGAAATATCTCGTTAGTCAGAGTATTAAAAGAGATCACGAATAAAAATATTACATTGGAGTATTTATGATTAAGTTAATCGCATTTGACCCAATTGATTATTGGATTATTTTAGAGAATAAGAATGGAATTTCGTTGTTAAAACCTCCGTACAGTTCTATTAATGATAAAGAATCTATATCACAAGATAAATTGCAGGAAGCTATTAGCAAAAGGGGATTTTTACCTGAATCTAAAATTTTCGCTAATGAAGATGATGCAATTACATTCATTAAGACCAAAAAGAATCAAAGCGAAACGGCAGTGTATTCCAATACCAATGAATCGGATGAAATATATTCGTTCATTCCAGAGCGTCCATTATTTCAAATTGTTGAAAATATGAACTTAAAGTCCTCGAATTACCTGTCTCTCAATTGGAAAACTTAAAGGAAATCACGGAAATAATCTTATTTAGAAATCCATTTATTAAAAAAAATCAAACTTTAAAAGCTCAATTCCTAAAATTAAATGAAACCTGTAAAAATCAAATTGCTTTCATTACAAGGGCTAAAGCAATAAATTTAAAGACCTATCAAAAATGAAGATGTAGGTGGAAAGCTTCTTCGATCAGTCAATTCCTCTCTAGAAATAATAAGCTTTTACATATTGTTAATCAATAATGAAAACAGTAACTTTTTATTCCTATAAAGGTGGTGTAGGTAGAACATTAGCATTAGCTAATATTGCAATGCGCTTGTCTGAGTTTGGAAAAAAAGTTTGTATTCTAGATTTTGATTTAGAAGCTCCCGTGTGAATTGTAATTTCCGAAAGTGGATTTACACAATCGAAAAGGACTAGTCGATTACATTTATGAATACAGCAAAACCAAAGAGCGTCCCGAGAACTTGCAGGAAATGGTGATTACCCTCCCACCAACTATAAAAGATGGAGAGCCGATTCAATTAATCCCCGCTGGTGATATTCACGATAAAAATTATTGGTCTAATCTATCCAATATCAACTGGACAGAGTTACTTTATAAAGAAGATGGAATCTTATTTTTATTGGATCTAAAAGAAAGAATCAAAAATGAATTAAATCCTGATTTTTTATTAATCGATTCCAGAACAGGAATCACCGAAATTGCGGGGATAACAATTAGTTTGCTCGCAGACCATGTTACGCTACTCGCAGTAAACAATCCAGAAAATCTATTCGGTTGTAAGCAATTACTCAATTCAATCCAAGACCCTTCTCGAAATTTATTTAATAGAACAATCCAGTCTACTTTTAGCCTACTAGGATTCCTGCATTGGATAAAGACATTGATATTGATTATGCCAAGCATGGCAGTTTATTGAAAAAGTCGCAGGGCAAATGTTTGATGATACGGAGAAATATAAAGAGATACTTATTATTCATTCGGATGATGAGTTACTGTTGCAGGAGTCATCGGAAATAAATGAGAATGATAGTGCAAAAGCAAATAATTATAGCAAAGCTCCTATAGCTCAAGATTATTTAAAACTATTTAAAATACTCACTGTCTGAACTGTGACGCATCCGATACGCTTCGCTCTCAGTGCAAGTTTTATGATTCATGATTGGATGATTCTGTTCTTGGATAAAGGAAAATCACTATTACCAGTAAAGTAAGTCAGGTCATCGTCTGGCAGTAAGTAGCTTCTAGCGAGCGATACGCGGAAGGGAGCAAGTGATTTCTTCTTAGCAATCGTATCGAAGTGCCCATAGTCTTTAAGACTCGATAGGCTTCTTGTAGATACTCTCTGTAAATCACACCGATGAGGAATAATGAGAATTTACTTCTTCTCTTGTTCCTTCATTTTTTCCTCTCTTTCCCGTCGACCTCGTTCATCCCAAATTCTATCAAGAATCTCGTCATCTTCCTCGGTTAATTCTATTTCTTCGGCTCCATTCATTGCATTCTTTGGAATCTTAATAGTTCGAATATTGCTACCTTAAAATAATTCTTTCAATTGTTCTGGTGTCATTCGTTCCATTCATCTCTCCATTAGCCCCTCTTATTTTTCTTCTTCGACCAAGCATCCCGTCGATCAGGATCAATATCCTTTCCTATTTTTTCCCAAAAGATTCCATCAGCGGGGGTAATTACAATTTCATTTATTATTTCTGTGCTTTGTCCTTTCTTCCTAAGAATTTCTCGGAATGCTTCTCTTTCTTTTAGTTCTTTTTCTGTAAATTTCACAGTCGATTGCATAATTGCCTCATGCTCTTCGTCTGTAATGTCTGCCGCCATAAATTTATTGTTCCTTTTGTTTTAAATATTTTACTAGAATCTTGTTCTTTTTAAGTAAAGAATATTCATTGTTAGTCGCCTGAGAATAGTTGAAATATGGTTAAGAAGAAACTTAGTAAAAGCTAGAATTATTATTAATGGGTCGCGTTTCATTTTGTTTAAGTAGATTTTCCATGTCTTCCTTAATCCCTTTACGAATAATTCTAGCAAAACTAATAAAATAATCCGTCAAACTACAAGTAACCGTAACCGTGAATGCAATTAGAAATATCATATCCATAAACTATTTTAGTAGATACATTTTTCTTTAGCAAACCTTTTTCTTATTAGGTTTTGACGTTAGAGTTATGCTTGCAGTTTTTGGTTAACTTACTGTCTGGATTAGGATTTTTAGGATTAAAGGATTAGCAGGATGTAGTAATAATTGGACTTTTTACTATTACACTGTCTGAACTGTGATACATT
>JADJFV010000023.1 GCA_016708435.1 Leptospiraceae bacterium
AAGAGCTCGCAAATATTTATCCTTTGTAATATGAAGGCGGATTTTTTTTTCATTTTCTCTTCTTAATAAGCCCTCACCCGAAATCGAAATTTTAGGTATTCCAGATGAATACTCAAATCTTGTATTCGAACCATTTTATAGAATTTCAAAATTTGTAGATGATGCATATAACACTTTAAATCTTGGAATTGGATTATCTCTCGTTAAAGCAGTAATAAAAAAACACAATGGAGATGTTAGAATATCGAACATAAAAGATTTTACTGCAAGGAGCGGTGACACTGTTAAGGTGAACCTAGAAATAGAACTACCCATTATAGAATAAAGTTTATGGAAAAGAATTCAATCTCCTGTGAGACAGAACCAATACATTTAATAAATGAATTACAGGATTTTGGTTTAATAATTTTTTTATCTTTTGATGATAATAAAATAATCGCATGCGGAGAAAATTCTTACGAATACTTAAAATTAAGTCAAATGAAGTTTTAAGAAGAAAGCCCGTTGAAATATTTGAAAATTTTAGTCAGTATAAAGAAAGAATTTCAAAGTGCTTTTAATAAAAATCAAGAAGAATTTTAAAATTCAGTTTTTTATTTCAAGAGCAGCTAATGTTCGCAACTTTTCGAAAAAGCGAAAGTTTATTTTTGTGAGATTGAAAGAGATAATCCTAATTATGCGCTTGATATATTCAATGATTTATTGACAGAATTCAATGAACTAAGCAAAATAAATATGGCACAGAAACTATATGATTTTGCAGTAGAAGAAATTAGAACGAAAACTAAGTTTGATAGAGTTTTATTATATAAATTCAATGAGGATTTTACTGGGGAAGCTATTGCGGAGTCACGAAATCATAAACTAACATCACTTCTAGGCTTCCATTTTCCTGCTACAGATATTCCTGCGCCAGCTAGAGAAATTTACTTAAAGAATTCAATACGCCTTATCCACTCCAGACAAGAAAAACAAATTAATTTAACAAAATCCGACGAATATCAAAACTATAATTTTGATATGAAGTGCATCCATACTAAGAGCACCTCACAGTCACCACCTTGAATATTTACGTAACATGGGCATTGTTACATCGATGTCAATTTCATTGACGGCCGAGAAAAAATTATGGGGTTTATTTATCTGTCACTCATTAGAGAAATTAGTTCCTTCTACATTTATCCGAAATTATTTATCGATTTTTTCTAAGTCAGTTTTTAGACAAATTGATTTATTAAACAAACACAGAGAATCCTTAGAAGAAATAAAAATCCAGGAATTATTTACAAACCTAATTCAAAATTAAATTCAGTCTCTCTAGATAACATAATCAATGTTTTCGAAAAACATATACATCTATTAATGAAAGAATTCGAATCAGATGGACTATACTTACAGTTTAATAATAAAAGTTTAAGCATTGGAATAATACCGGAGAAAGCAATTTTAGAAAAAATTATATTTATATTATCAACTGAATTTGCCGGTAAATTTTTCTTCACAAATGATTTACAAAAATCTTTTCCTGATAAATTTACAAATCCAGATAAAGCAAATGGTATATTGTCGATTCCTCTATCTGCAAACAAAAATGATAGGATAATCTGGTTTAGAGGAGACGTAATTAAAACTATAATCTGGGGTGGAAATAAAGAAGAAGCATTTACTATCTCGAATAATCAAATTTCTCCGAGAAGGTCATTTGACAAATGGCTAGAAACTGTAAAAGGAAAATCTATTCCTTGGTCTGGTTTACATATTAAAATAATTTCTGAATTACAAAGAATCACAGAAATCATAGATAAAAAAATAGCTGAAAATAAATTAATTGAAACTTTAGAACTTATTAAGGCCTCAGAAAAAGAATTACAAGATTTGAATGCAACTAAAGATAAATTTTTCTCCATAGTTTCCCATAACTTACGCGGTCCATTTTCTGGTTTACTTGGAATTTCTGAATTATTAAAAGACTCTGTCAATGTCGAGCCTCCGCAAATGGATGAAATTAAAGAATACTCAGAGTTAATTCATATTAGCTCCTTAAAAGCATTTGACTTATTAAAAAATTTATTCGAATGGGGAAAGATTCAAACCAATAAAATCAAAATAAGAAAGGAATATATAAACTTAAGTTTTTTAATTGAGGAAATCATTTATTCTCTATCAAAAAAGTTACAGAATAAAGAAATAACCCTTATTACTGAATGTAAAGAATCAATAAACTTATTTACTGATAAAGATGCACTAATGGCAGTAATGAATAATATACTTATGAACTCAATTAAGTATTCTTATAGACAAAGTCAAATTCTATTAAGTGCAAAAGAAGTAAACAGTACAATCCAAATAGAAATAGAAGACTCTGGCATAGGAATGACAGACCTAGAAATCAAAAAACTCTTTAAAATAGAAGAACATTTCAATATGCCGGGAACGAATGGAGAAACAGGAACTGGTTTAGGCTTAATTATATCTAAAGAGTATATTGAAAAACTTAACTTTAAGATTGTAATTGAAAGCCAAAAGGGAAAAGGAACGAAGGTAATGATAATTTGCCCCTTTCAATATAATTTATCTATGAAATCTAAACTAAAATTTTAATATTACTTTTAAAAAATTACTTGTAGGTATCTACAATTATTTATAATGAAGAGATGAAAGGAATGATGTCAAAAAAACTATTTCTATTTATTTTACTTTTTTATTCTAATCTAACAATTTTTTCTCAGACAATAGATTTTTTTGAAGCAATTGCAACTGAAGTGAAGCTATCATTAGGTGAACTATCAATAAAAAAAATGTGAATAAAATCGTAGATGAGAACACTCCGCTACTCACTGCTATGCCTACAAATAAACCAGGAATATTAAAAAATATTCTGGATGCAAAAGAAAATCCAAATTTAAAACCAAAAAGAAACAGGCAAAACTCTCCTAATGGTCTGGATGGAATCAACCTACATGATTTCTGAAAAAGAAAAATTTCCCCCGTTTAGTTAAAAACACCTTTTTATGAAGGAGACGAAAGTCCATTTTTGCTGCACCCATTCTCAAAACTAAATTCTGAATTTAAATTGGATACTCTGCTTTTGAGAAGGGGAATAACACTTTATAGAAAAATAATGGAACTTATTGGCGAGAAGTTGAATGCAGATTACTGAAAGAAAAGATATCTTCATACAGACTATCCTATCGAAGGTAGAATATACTTGACAAAAATTCGATATATTGGATAAAGTCTTGAAAAGATTTCTATATGAAAGCATTTTTCGCAAAGTCAGTCAAAAGCCTAATTGTCTCTTGGTTTATTGCGTCTTTTGTCCTAAGCCTTTCTATTGTTCCTTTTTCGCAAGCGAAGGCATTTCAGAAACCGACTAAATCTTCCAATGCATTCCAGACATTTCGTTCTCAAGCCTATGCTACCGAATACAATTTATCTTCCTTTATTTATAGTGAGGAAGACTATCGATTTAATCAAACAGAAGAGAATCGAAATTATTTACAATTTCTAACTTTCACCATTCCGTATTTCAATCCACTTCATCATTATTTTAAGAATAGCAATACTACTTCCAATCATTTTTCTTACTTAAATTACAAACTCTATTCGATACCTCCACCCGGTTGTAGCTGAAAAGCCAATTTTCATCTAAGGACTATTGTTAAATTGTCCTGTCTCTAATTCAGAAATAAAAATTATACGCAAGAGGTATTCATTATGTTTACAGTAAACGATATTATCAATCTAAAGGAAGTTGTCTATCACCAGGGAAGCTGGGACCAGCATACAAGTATTGCCATTGAAGGAAGCAATCGATTTGTTCCTGATGCTAGCACAGTTAAAAGTTATGCCAAGCTATTAAGCGATGCCATTAGCGCTCATGCGCCTGGTAAATTCCATATTGCAGAGAAGGAATCCGGAAAGTCCTATTCCATTTTTCAATTGGTAGATAAGTCTTGCATTGCAGGTAGTTTTTCTTCTGAAAAATCCTCTTCCAATATAGAAATCTTTTCTTCAAAGAAGCTGGATTTAGAGGCTGTTTTAAAAATTACTCGTGAGTTTTTCAATTGCGAAGGATTAGAAGTAAAAACCTTTAGCAAAGTCAACTAAACACAGCCTTCGGTTTTATCTCCCTTATTTTCTGAGGTTGGCTTTGACTCCAGCCTCAGACTTTTTGAAAAAATAAATTCTTTTTCTGAAGTCTTGCTCGAATAAATCTATAATAATCATCCAACTAAGACGATATTCTGATTAGTATCCACATATGGCACTGTCAAAAGAACAAACTGCAGCTTATATTGAAAATCTAAAAGAGTTTAAAGCTTATATTGAAGAGCTCAAAAAAGATGTGAGCATCTATAAGTTTCAAATGAAAAAGAATACGAATAAGGCTATGGATCCTTATTACCAATTAGCTCTTGTTTTAAATTCCATTAAACTCATCAATACTTGTATCGGGATCAATGAGGTTTCTCTTTTAACTAGAAATCTAAAAGCAGAAGATTATCTCAATACTGCCAGAAAAGAAATCTACAGTGTGTTATCGGCAATGGAAAAAGTGGTTGGTGCGGATCACGAAAATGGACTCGACGAAAACAGAGAATTACTAGATAACATAGGCGAAATCAATCCCTTACAACGCCTACATTTCTTAAAAAGCTTTCGTAAGACAATTAATACACTCGTAGATGCTTATGGGCAGAAAAGTAAATGGAGATGGAGCTGGCCTGAGATATACTTCAAACTAGCGGTTCTCACAAAGAACTTCTTTGACTTCAGAGCTTTCGAAAGAGAAAACGATTTAGACAATCCGTATTTCTATGTCCGAAAAGAGCATTACAATCTAATCATTGAGCTAGCCAACTATACCGCTCAGGAATATAGAACGAAATTTGACCTTTCTACCAATGATACAGGTGATTTAAAGAAATCCGTTGCCATGCTTGAAATGAATAGAAAGATTTTTCAAATTACCGGAAACACAGACGATTTGGATAAAACCAAGACTCTCATTGAGTCGTTGAATAACAAAATCGACACGATAGAAAACGACAAAACGAATCCTAAGAAAAAGAAAAAGTAAATAGAATTGTGATTTTCTTCTGAGCATAATTAGATGGTTACAGATGCAATGAATGATTATGAGTTAACATACATTGTAGTTTGAGCTATGAACCAAAAACTGTCAATTATCCTCACCTTTGTATTCTTTTCCATTTTTTTCTATTCCTGTGCGGATAATGGCATCTTTAAACCTCAAGTAGTAAAAGGCGTCATTGATCTTAGGAGTTGGGATTTTCAAAAAGAAGTTGTCTCCCTAGACGGAGATTGGGAATTCTATCCTTACGAATTTATTGAGCCCGGTAGTATAGATACACGAAAGGAAAATCATCCTATATTTCTTCCAATTCCAGGATTTTGGAATGATGTAATAAAAAAGGGAGAAGGGTATGGCACCTATCGTATTAGAATGCTTTTACCAGAAGGATTAAATATACCATTAGCATTCAAGGTATCAGAGAATGGAACGGCTTATGTGATGTATGCGAACGGAAAGAAAATTTCTACCAATGGAAGGATTGGCAAGACAAAAGAAACTAGTTCCCCTCAAATGCTTCCTTTGATTAGCGAAAGTATTCAACCTGAGAAAGAGATAGAAATACTATTTCATGTTTCCAATTTTCATTATCGCGACGGTGGACTTTGGTATTCTCTTTTTTTGGGGCAAGATAGTAGTATCCGCCAGATTAGAGAAAAAAAATTATACTTAACTTTTTTCTTATGCGGAAGCATTCTTATTATGGCTGTGTATCACCTGACAATCTTCTTCTTTAGAAGAAAGGACAAGTCTCCCTTATTTTTCAGCTTATTCTGCTTTGTAATTATCATAAATCTTTTGAGTTCTGGTGAAAGGTATTTAAGTTATCTCTATCGGGATGATCCCCTTTTTATACTCAGTAAAATTGAATATCTCTGTTATTATTTTGGTGTTCCTTTTTTTGCTCATATGTTGCATTTACTTTTCCCCGAAGAGTTTAAAAAGAGGGTAATAAAGATTATCTGGTCAGTTACCATTCCATTTTCCTTGGTAGTTATTTTTACTGGCAGTTCGTTTTATACGCATACAGTTTTTTACTTTCATGGTTTTACAATTCTTTGTTTTATCTATTTCTTTTACGTTATTCTTTTTGGTATCATTCATAAAAGAGAGGGAACTTGGATTATTCTTTTCGGTTCTCTCATTCTTATACTTGGATGCGTAAATGATATATTGCATTCGGCGGAAGTAATCCATACACAATTCGTAGTTCCACAGGCTTTGTTAGGATTTATTTTTGCACAGTCGGTTATTTTATCTATGCGATTTTCTAAGGCATTTAATGAGGTAGAAAAACTTACGCAAAATCTAACCGAACTAAACTTGGGGCTAGAAGACACAGTCATTCAACGGACAATTGAATATAAAACCCAAAAAGAAATTGCTGAGAGTGCGAATAAAATAAAAGATAAGTTTGTATCCATTGTTTCGCATGATTTGCGTTCTACTACGTGCATTCATAGATTCTATTTTAGATGAATTAAGTCCACAGGGGTTAATAAAGAATATCTCCTTTCAGTGCGGAATACCCGAATCGGATACAATTCAAATTGATCCGGAACTTTTTTCACAAGTAATTCGAAATCTAGTCACGAATGCAATTAAGTTTAGTCATAATAAAGGCATTATCAAAATCGATTTCATTCAAGAGGATAAAGACTATATACTTTTCATAAAAGATTATGGAGTAGGGATGTCTGCGGATAATTTAAAAAATCTATTTGATCCAGAAGGCGTTAAAAGTAGTTTAGGAACTTCTGGAGAGCAGGGAAGTGGTATGGGGCTTTTTATTTGTAAGTATGTTGTAGAAGCGCATAATGGCAAACTCCATATTGAAAGCATGGAAGGAGTAGGCACGATTTGCAAAATTCGGCTGCCTTTTCTGACTAATATGGGAATTATTTAGAATACATTTCTTTGAGTTGTAATATTAATTCAGCATTGCTTTGGACGTTGTATTTTTTTCTGAGTTTATAAATATAGTATTCTATTGTTTTCTCGGATTTATTTATTTTTTCTGCAATTTCATTGTAACGAAATCCTTGTGATAGAAAATCAAAAATTTCGTTTTCGATTGGTGTTAATGATTTCTTCTTTGCATCTTTGGAAAGATGAACCTTTACTGCATCAGAGCAATAAAAGATTCCTTTTAATGTCTGCATCAAAATACTCGGTAGAAATGTTATGGATTCTGATTTGAGCGCATACGAATCGGCTCCGTTTTTTCTTGCATCAAAAAAATAATTCATTCCTTCATGCATGGTAAATATCACAACTTTAACTAGGGGATAATTCTCTTTAATCGCTTTTAATAAACTAAATTTATTTGCTCCGGGCATGTCAATATCAAGCACAATGATATCTATCTCTTCTTGTTCTAGAAATTTTAAAACAGAATCAGCATTGGCGAAGATTCCGCATATCTTAAATCTAATATCGCTTTTTAAGATAACACGAATTCCCTCTGTAACTACAGAATGGTCGTCTGCTACGATGATTCGAAATATTTTTTCTGTCATAAGTCATTGTCGCAAATCTTTCTTAAAATGAACAACGAAATAAATTCTAAATTGAATTGAAAGTTTAGGACTTTTCCTAAACTTTTGGACTATTTACCTGAAAAACTTTTTCTCTCTCCAATTCGCTTTTGAAATTTGTTGCATAGAAAGTGCAGGTCGCGGGTGGGAATGTAAGAGTATAAACAAGGGAAGGAAAAATACATGGAAACAATTATATGGGATGAAAAACTTTTGAGTGTGGGAGTAATGCAATTCGATAATGAGCATAAATTTCTAATCAAATATTTGAACGAATTAAACGATGCGATAAAAATTGGCTCTAGCCAAACAATAATGGAAGAAATTTTAGTAAAAATAATGCATTATACTAAATCCCATTTTGCGCATGAGGAAAAATATATGACACGTTATAATTATCCAGGATATGAAGCACATAGACAAGAACATGCCATGTTAACAGAGCAAGTAAATGATTTTTATACAAGGTTTACACAGAAAAAAGCCTCATTTTCCTTGGAGTTAATACGTTTTCTTTATGGATGGCTAACCAAGCATATACTGGGAACGGATATGAAATATAAGGAATTCTTTTCCAAGTTACAAGAATCCATTTAAATAACAGTATGTTCCAATTGAGGCTGTCTAACAACTGCTACAATATTGGGGTGAGGCTTATTCGTATTTGCCCAAGGGCGTGGGTTAATCCATTTCCTTGGGCAAATACACAGAAAATTGTTTTACAAATTCCACAAAATCCGAAAGATTCAATAAACAACACACTATAACAAACTCGAATGCTCTGAGTAGAATTCCAATTGTTCCGGTTACAGAAAAATTCATCTGCTCCAGCAAATCCTTCTTTTAACATCAACTCTTCTTCTACTGCGCGCGGAATCAGTATCTTACCAAATTGTTTCTTTAACAAATATAATCGATCAATATTAGAAAGTGCTAATATTGGAGATGTATTACTTATTATTTCTGGCATATTCTATGTCGTCTGCTAAGTCGGGTTCTTCATAGTGTCGTGGAATTTTATTTTCTCCTAATAACAAAGAAAATTTATACTTATTTAATCCGGCGAATTCTCTAGCTTTACCAAAGCTTGCGTAGTGTTTGCCGGCTTCACCGTAACCAAAGGCTTTCTAAACTGCGAGTAGAATACCTCGTAGTCTTTTAGTATTCGCAAAGCTCTATTTTGAGATTTACAATTTATTTCCAACGCTCATCCAATCTTCCTTTCTAAAAGTTTAGGACTTTCCCTAAACTTTTGGGCAATTTCCATGAAAAAACTTTTTTTCTCTCAAATTTCCATTTGAAATCGGTTGCATAGAAGGTGCAGGTAGTGGGAATGTAAGAGTCTAAAAAAGGGACGGAGAAAGAAATGGGAATATTAATAAAAGGAAAGGAAATTCGGCAATTAATACTGCCTAGGTTCCTAATGGGAATCATTGTAATGATTGTAATCAATCAATGCACTGTTTTAGAAATCCAAAATACAAGTGCAGGGACTGATAGAGTTCTTGTAAGCGGAGAAAGAGAATGCCAGGCAATTGAGAAAAGGCATTGGACTATATTGTATGGAACGGTTCCTATTCCATTTCTAAACTCTAAGCCAGAAGAATTATTGGAAGGCAAAACCTTTCGATTCAAGGAGAAAGTGGGTGTAGTTGATTTTGTTATCTCTATACTCGGTGGATTGTCCACAAGCATAACAACTAAAACAATCGTCATCGAAAACTGTGATGCAGATAAAATACAAAAGCCGCAAGAAGCACCTGTTTCTGTAGAGGGGAAAAAAGAATGAAAGTTAAGAAATTTATCTTACCAATTTTAGTTAAATTTTTCGTAATATTGATACTTACAATTGGGACTGCCAATTGTTTGTTATTAGATAACCAATTATCAAAGCCAGAAAAGGATAATAAAAAAAGCTCTTTGGGGTTATTATCATTAGTCTTAGTAAATGGTATGGGCTATAGGGCTGTGAATGTAGAAATGGATGTAGAGTTTTTTGATAAAGGTGGAAAACAGATAAAAAACATTGTATTAACAGATAATCCGAGTGCTACTTCTTATATTTTAAACAAGACTATCTTGGGTGATTTTGCAAGAGCAGTTTCGGGTCAACCAGTAGTTACGAAAACGATACCAACCACTTCTGGAAGCCATATTTTGGATACACAATTTTATTTACCAGATGATGAGAAAGACCAGATTAGGGTGCAAAAGTCTACAAGAGGCTTTGGTTTGATATTTGGCGTGATAGGAGCTACCATTTCAACCATTGTCAGGGTAGTTACTGATGGAGATATTTCTGTCAGGGAAGGACAGTCGGCAAGTACAAATAACCCCACAGATATAATGAATTACTGGTTATGCACGGCTAGTGGAGGAGGAGTTAGTAAGCAAGATATAGCTTTTATTGCGGACAACACAATTGGAGGTATGACCTCCAATATAAAAAGCGCAACCAATAAAGATACAGGGCAATCAATCACTGTAAATCCAAATCCAGGAGAGTTAGGACAACCAACGATCTTCAAGGGGTATGGAAATGGGTTAGATTCTTCTTATGTATCCCCTCCCGATTCACTGCTTCCACCTGATAGTTATTTGACAAAATTTAAAACAGGATATGATAACGTAGCAAACTTTCCAATCGTAATATACTATACAAAAGATGGAACAACTCCCAGTTGTGCCGGACCTGTGACAGAACCTGCACCGGATTGTATTCAGAAGTGTACGGGAACTGCTGATTTTTGTAAGGCTTTTTGCGTATCATATAGAATTCCTGCCGTTGGATCCTCCCGCCTATCCACAAAACCGGGACCTCAAATTACAGAACCGACTACAATGAAAGCGATTTCTTGTCTAGGTACATACTCATCCAAGGTTAGTTCTTTAGTTTTTGATTTTAAGGTTCCAGAGCCCTATTTAGAAAGAAGTTTTTTAACGGACACAACAAACTTAACAATCAAAGCGAATGAAAACTTAAAAAATGTAACTATTTATTATACTTTGGATGGTTCTGTTCCAACCACATCTTCTACCAAATACGTTGGTCCATTTCCAGTTGCAAATCCAAGCACTGGAACTGTCAAAGCCATTGCCACAAAGACCGGATATTTGAATAGCGATGTTATGAGTTCTACGTATTTCCTGCTTTCTATTTTTTGGGTGGAACAGTATCTGGTCTTTCGGGAACAGTTGTAATACAAAGCAATCAAGGCGAAAGTCTCACTATTACTGCAAATGGGAGTTTTCAGTTTACAAAGAAATACATGCAGGGAACAGGGTACACTGTGTATGTTACAACCCAACCTTCAGGGCAGAATTGTACAGTTACAAATAGATACGAACTCATTTCGAGTGATGTAACAAATATCGCGATTAGCTGCTCTGACCTAGTTTCTATTGGAGGTGGCTCAGGAAGTTCAAATGGTACAACTGCGACTAGAGTCTATGGTCAGGGTGGAAGCTTTACTTCGAACACAATTAATAACGGAGGCGTATCCCCCGTTTCTCTTAATGGAGCGTGGGGGCTTGCAATAGACTCTAGTGGAGGCTTGTACGTATGTGATTGGGAAAACCACCGTGTATTGTATTATCCATCTGGTAGCACAACTGCAACAAGAGTCTATGGACAAGGAGGAAGTTTTACTTCAAACACATTAAATAATGGGGGAATATCTGCCAATTCCTTGAATTCTCCAAGAGGGCTTGCAGTAGATTCTAGTGGAGGTTTGTATATAGCTGATAGATCCAACAATCGAGTATTGTATTATGCTTCTGGTAGTACAACCTCTACTCGAGTCTATGGACAAAGTGGGAGTTTTACAACAGCTTCAGCTTCTTCGGTAACCGCTGACACATTAAATATTCCTAGTAGTGTAGCAGTTGATTCTAGTGGTGGTGTTTACATTGTTTCGGGCAGTCGTGTATTGTATTATACCTCTGGTAGTACAACTGCGACTAGGGTCTATGGACAGGGTGGAAGTTTTAATTCTGGGATAGCAAATAATGGGGGAATATCTGCGGATTCTTTAAATCAAGCATCTGGGGTCGCCTTGGATGCTACCGGTGATTTGTATATAGCTGATACCTATAACTTTCGTGTCTTGTTCTATCCATCAGGCAGTACAACTGCAACTAGAGTCTATGGACAAAATGGTAGTTTTACAACGGCGGTTGTGAGCCCTCCAACCACCTTTGGTAATACAGGTGGTTCACTCGCACTCGGGACAGACTCTAGTGGGGGTTTGTATGTACTTCTGATCCCTCCAATCATCGTGTGTTGTTTTTTCCGTCGGGTAGCACAACTTCGACTAGAGTCTATGGACAAGCCGGAAGTTTTAATTCTGGGATAGCAAATAATGGGGGAATATCTGCTGATTCACTATGGGCTCCCTTTGGATTTGCGATAGATTCTACTGGTCGTGTATATATAGCTGATTCAGGAAACAACCGAGTCTTGTTTTACTAATTTCAGTATTATTTTTAAAATAAACTTTAAAGGCATTTTCTGGTCACTCATTAGCTAGGAAGTGCCTTTTTTGTAACTATGGATTTTAGATTACTTTTGAATGGGGGATTATTCGTATTTTCCCAAGGGCGTGGGTTAATCCACGCCCTTGGGAAAATGCTTCACAAATTCCACAGATACACCAAAGACCTCTGCGATTTCTTCTACGGTGAGTTTTCGTTTAGAAATTGCTTTTCTGATTGCATCTTCTTTCTCTTTTTCAGAACGTTCTTTTTCTTCCTGCTTGCCTTCTTCTCTACCGATAATTTTTCCTTCTTCAACACCTTCTTCTTTTGCCATCATCTGCACCATCTTTCTGCCTTCGCGGATTTTGCTTTGTTCCCATTCAGAAGGGGATATATGCTCAAAGTCTAATATTTCGGAGGCTCGTTTGATTCCGTCATTGTTCGAGTTGATGCTTGGCTTTTCGGGATGATGCATGGACTCATAAACTAAATCCAACCAATCTCGAATACGCGCTGGGATTTCAGCGTTTTTGTAATTTGGATTTAAAAATACAAGACTATGACCGTAGATGTTTAACTCATCTCCCTTGATATTCTTTGGATTCAAGTTGGAAATCAAAAGTTCATCTTTGATGGGAATTCCTGTCTTTTGGTTTATCTTGTATGGCGCTGTGATAAATATAACTGCGTATACAGTTTTTTCAATGCCGTAGTTTTTAGAACTGCGTTGTAATTCTGCGATTGCCATTAAAAAATAATGTAAGAATCGGTCGAAATTGTAATCGTAATCCACTTTCTGGATTTCGATGATTACCCGCTTATCTGTGGACTCAGCGAAGATATCGTATTTAAAATCAATATTGCCAATCCTCGGATCGAATGATTTTTCGGTTTCTACTTTGTCAAATTCCAAGTCCATTTCCAAAACATCTTTTACAAAATGCTTCAATACGAACGTGTCCGTAAAAGCTTTCTTGAAAAATACTTCGTTGTCTAAATTCGCAATCATCGTTTCTCTATCTCATTCCACTTATTCCAAATTGTAAAGTGAAAAAAGATGTTTAAACCACAGAGCGCACAGAGAGCTTTAGGATTTTCCTTTGTTTATTTTTGTGGCAATCTTTTTTGCTATGTAGTTACGATTTGCAATTTATTTCCAACGCTCATCCAATCTTCCATTTCTAAAAGTTTAGGACTTTTCCTAAAATTTTGGACTATTTACCTGAAAAAACTTTTTCTCTCTCCAATTCCCTTTTGAAATTTGCATAGAAAGTGGGTGGAATGTAAGAGTATAAACAAGGGAAGGAAAAATACATGGAAAACAAAACCAATAAAAAAGACCTTAGTCTATGGATGGAATGTCTTACGGTAATCACACTAGCTGCGACTTTGACATTTGTAAATTGTCAGGAGAAAAAGGATGATAAACTCCTCTATTCGCGGCGGCAGCACTTGCCTCTAGAGGAAGTGGAACAGTGGCAACGGCGATAGAACAGCAGCCAACCTATACAATCGGTGGAACGATTACGGACTCCACAGCAACAGGCTTGGTATTGCAAAACAACGCAGGTAACAATTTAACAGTAGCAAGTGGTGCGACTAGCTTCACATTTAGCTTAGCGATAGCAACAGGACACCTATGCGGTAACCGTGAAAACACAACCAACTGGATTAACCTCACGGTTTCAAGTGGAACAGGGACGGCAACCGCGAATGTGACAACTCCGAGTGTACCTGTGCTGCAGTAACCTACAATCGGTGGAACGATCACCGGACTCACAGCAACGGGCTTGGTATTGCAAAACAACAGGGTAACGATTTAACAGTAAGCAAGTGGTGCGACTAGCTTCACATTTAGCACAGCGATAGCAACAGGAACAGCCTATGCTGTAACGGTGAAAACCCAACCAACTGGTTTGACCTGCTCGGTGGCAAGTGGCACAGGAACCGCAACTGCGAATGTGACAACTGTAACTTTAGCATGTAGCGTTCCAATAACTCGCAATTGGGGGGTCTTTACTGACAATAATAATGGAACTATTCAATTGGCAGTCACTGCTAAAACTTGGGGTGGACAAACCTACACGGCACAGACTCTGACTTGGATGAAATGTAGCCATGGACAAGCTTGGAAATCATCCACGAATGATTGCACAGGAACTGGCACTGCAACAGCTTACGGAGCAACTGGAGTTCAATACTGTAATATAGCTGACCAATCGTGCAATGATGCAGTAACTGATCTCCTAAATGGGACTGGCACCAAGTGGGGCGTCTACAGCTTACAATGGTTTAAACGCAGGTGCAGGGACTAATGGTAAGACCAACTGGCGTGTTCCTAAAAATGAATTAAAATTACAATTGAATGCAACACTACAACAACAATGCCAACTGATGATCTAACTTGTGGAGGGCTCCAAGTCCTTCCATTAATACTTTATTTCGAATACAGTTGCCAATTTTTATTGGAGTTCTACCCAGAGATCTGCAGCCGATGCGTGGACAGTCGAATTCATCGCTGGTATCTCGTCTGAGAGCCGTAAGAGTGGCACCCATTCTGTGCGCTGTGTCTCCGGACCGTAGTTTGGACATTTGAGAATTTTGAATGAGGGATTATTCGTATTTGCCCAAGGGCGTGGGTGAAGCCACGCCCTGGGGAACAAACTCAGAACTTTCTTTTTCTAGATTTCCTTGACTCCCAAAAATCCAATGCAATAGTGTAACTATGAAACCGCTTCCGATAGGAATTCAAACTTTCCGAAAACTCATAGAGGGAAATTATCTATACATAGACAAAACACAAAATATATATCAGATGATCAAAAATCCTGCCGGAGCTTACTTTCTATCTCGCCCGCGCAGATTTGGAAAGAGTCTTACTCTTTCTACACTCGAAGAAATTTTTCTTGGAAACAAAGAACTCTTTCAGGGACTTTGGATTTTCAATTCGGAATACAAATGGAAGAAGCATCCAGTCATACGATTTGATTTCAGCAAACAGAAAGCAAATGAGCCAAAGGTTTTGATAGGATTTATTAATAATCAATTGGATTATATTGCAGAAGCGCATTCCATTCAGTTAAGCAAGAAGGAATACTTTGAACGATTTGAAGAACTGATCATGAAACTAGGAGCGACAGAAAAGTTGTTATCTAATTGACGAATACGACAAACCGATCATAGATCATCTAGAAGATACAGAGCTTGCGCTTCAAATGCGCAGGTGATGAAAGGTTTTTACTGTATTAAAGGGTAATGATGAGTATATTCGATTCCTGCTTCTGACAGGAGTGAGTAAGTTTTCGAAGGCGGGCGTGTTTAGCAATTTGAATCACCTAATTGATATTACCCTCGATAATGCTTATTCTACTCTGGTGGGAATTACAGAAGAAGAATTGAAAAAATTTTCAACTTACATTTCTGATCTGGCAATCAAAGAAAATAAAACTGAGGATGAAACTCTAAATACAATTCACTCTTGGTATAACGGCTATCGTTTCTCTCAGAAGGAATCTCAGTCTACAATCCATTTTCCACTCTATTGTTATTTTGACAGTTGATTTGAACACCATTGGTTTGAGACAGGCACACCTGAGTTTCTTGTTAAATTAATTTTAAAAAATAACTATGACATCATAGAAATTCCAATTAAAACAGATGCCTTAAACTTTTCAAGTTATGAAGTAGATGACTTAAGCCTAACGCCTCTCTTGGTTCAAACAGGATATTTGACAATCAAAGATTACAATGCAGAGAGAAAACTTTTTACATTAGATTTTCCGAATTATGAA
>JADJFV010000024.1 GCA_016708435.1 Leptospiraceae bacterium
TATACCATAGTTTACGCTATTCCATTGGGATTGGAAGAACAAAGTGTGGCGCAATACTGAATATTGACTGAAGGGTCAATAATTCCACCCAGGTAATCTGAAAGGGAAATCGTATCTAAATGCATTGTCCGATCTTTAGCGTTGCACCTTGATTTTCCATTCCCGGTGTGAGTTCTACTATAGCAGCTCTATATTGTTTTGCTAAAATAATAAGATTGATTTTTATCATTTAACATTCCAAGGAGAATTGCTTTTTATAATTGTCGTTGTTGAATCTGTAACCCCGACGGAAACGGGAGAATTTTTTCAACCTAAATGATTATAATCGTCTAATGCCCATAAACCTAATGCAACTGTCTCGCTAGAAGTTTTACGGATTCAAGTAATGCTTGTAATTTGTATAAATAATTGCCTTTATTAACGTTCTATCAACCTTATATTCTTGCGAATAATTAGTTATATCCGCATCTAAAGACTTTAATCGTAAACGAATTCCTATATCTGTCTTTTGAAAGAGATTAAATAAAAGAAGTCCCACTAAAAAAAATGAAATAAATTGAACCCTTTTGAAAAATACAAATGATTCTTTCTTTTCAAGATAATCCTCTCTTTTGATTTTGAACTAAACTTCGTAAACCAAAGAAATAGGGAATAATATAAAATAGAAAGTCAGAAATTTTGCTGTAAATTGAGCTACTATTCTGACCTGATTCAGTGAATCGTGATAGTAAAAAGAATAATCTTTCCAGATAAAGACTAAGAACTCAAAACAAAAATAAACGCTAAGTTTCGATAAAAAAGTAAAGACATTAGTATATTTATTTTTTCTGTTAGGGATAATTCGAATTATCCAGTAAATACTAATTGCTATCCAGGCTAGAATATTATGAAAAATTGAATTCTCTAATACAGTATCACCACTAGAAAAATAACGAATCCCTGTATTTAAAAACAATACTAAGGTAGACAGCAGGGGCTAATAGGCAGTAAATGACTTCTATTAAGTTTCATAAAGCACTGGTTTTTGTTTCGTTTAAAAATTAGAATGTATAATAAATATAGCATTACAATTAAATTAAATATCTTAATATTGCAAAGGGGATAGACCAATACCCAATCCAATTAAAGAAATCCCGTAGCCAAACAAAAAATATAACTACTTGCAATGAATCATTAATAAAAATATAAAGTTTGACATTATCCCTACCTTTTCTGTGCTATATACCCATTTAATCTGGAAATGATAAGAATTGTCAAGATATTTCCAGATGAGATTTAACAGGATATTTATGAAAAAAAAATCATTCAGGCTAATTGTAATACTTATATTTTTTATATCATGCAACGAGGAAAAAATAACTCATCCAATTGAAGGAGAGTGGGTTGAAGTTCTTAATGCAAAGCCAAAGGTAAAATCAAAATATTCTTTTGTTTTTGACGACGAAAATGAATATTACCGCAAATTAAGTTTTTACTCTGACTCGACTATGGAGAGAGTAGGAGGATTTTATAAACAAATCGGCGGACATTATCCTGTCGTTTACTTAGGCAAAAAAACACCCTTCAAAATTATTGAAGATAAATTATTATATTTTGATTTGAGCGATAACAAATGGGTAACAGAGAGAATAGTAAAATTAGATTCAGAATTTTTGATTATTGAGTCAGAAAAATTTACTAAGACAAGGTATAAAAGGTTGGGAAAAAATAGGAATCCAAATCCTAAATTTCAAAAGATTATTTTCTCAAGATGGTTGTTATGGGCAATGCCCAATGATGGATATTATAATTAACTCGGATGGAAACATAACATTCTATGGAGAGGTAGGCACTCATATCAGAGGATTATATACTGCTAAAATTTCAAAATCCGAATATCTGGAAATTCTAAATAGTTTTAAATACGTTGATATAAAAACGGTTAATGACTATTATTCGGTCAATCATACAGATGACTTGACCTATGATACAACAGTCATTGTAAATAATAAAATATATAAATCAATTCATGATTACGGTATCATCGGACCTTCTGAGTTACTTTGGGCGCTTTTTGTAATTCGCGATCTCTATCAAAATTTAAATTTAAAAGAAAGAAGCTTAAGTGAATTTCCTGTTTATTTAAACTTAAAAGATTTTTCCTTTAAAAAAGGAAATACAAGATACCGAATTTAACAAGATCTGAAAGCTTTTATCTTTGGGACTGTCTACGAAAAGGGAAAATTTCAAATAAAAGCTTTGAATCATTATACCAATTAGAATTCTATAAACAAAGTTTCTGGAGAAATTAAATTGGAAATGTAGATGGATGGGTAACCGAAAAAGATTTAAAGAAAATTATAAAAATAGAAACGGATGGTAGATTTTATAAATTCTATTTTACTGATAAGGAACCGATAACAATGGACATCGGCTTTAATTTCTTACAGGATTTACCGCTTGATAAAAAATTTGAAAAGGATTGGAGATAGAATATTCTGTTCCGATGCGGGTTTCTAGTATTATCCTCCTTTAAATAATGAAAATTGAAAAATTTAAAAGAATAGAAAGAGTAGGGGAGCTAAGGAAAATGAAAGCGAGTATATTAATTTTATTTTTTATTTTTACAATTGGAATTTTGACGCAACAATTCGAAGGATTGCACATTTAAAGGTAAAAAACTTTCGGTCGGGTTCAAATTGTTGAATACGGCGCAGATTTTAAAATTAGTGCTGTTGAATATGGAGAAGGGCTTCCGTAATAAAATTATGACCGAACAAAAACTTTTAACAGATATACAGGAATTTTTAGCCAGGGATAAAACACAGAGTTTCTTGAATGCGGCTAGCCAATTCGTTGAGCTATTAGAAATAGAAATCATTGATAAAGAAGATTTTTTTAAAAGAGCGCACCTAGCATTAATTGATCTTTATGCGTCAGGTCATAAATTTTAAGAGATCGACTTGAAATTTGAAAAGAAAGATTTAGATTTCAATAAAAGTATTTCTTTTGAAAATAAGAATATAAACCAAATTTCAACATTAGGATATGATACCAAGTATCGGAAAGTATTTAACCCTATAAATAAAAATGTGCATGAATCAATCCAGGGCGACATTGCTCTCGATTTTGATGATATATATTGCGATTTAAAAACTGAATTGGAGAAGATGAAAATTGGAACGAGCGAAGCTGTTGAAGATGCGCTGTGGCAAATGAAGTTTAGCTTTTTAATGCACTGGGGAAATCATTGCATTGACGCAATACGGGCATTGCATTATTTGTTGCAAAAAATAAATTAGAAAAAATTACCTATATATGCACTGTTAGGAAGTTGAAAAATAATATCTGATTTCTAAATATCAACTTTAAATTCTTTTTTCAATGATAGTATAAGCCCATCTCTACATTTGCTTGATCAAGCATGAAGATTCTTATAGATAATTAATCTTCTCGCATTTTATAAATATGCTTTATATCCGTTAAAGTGCCGGATCAAAGTCTGTAGGAATGAATTCTCCTTTTTGTAGTTTGAACACCATTCCTTTTTCTCGTTCCTCTTTTCCAAATTGAAAGTGGAAACCATGCCCCGCATAAATAAGTCCTCTCTTGACGTCGATTATATCTATATCATATCCTTTAGGAAGTAAATCTGCGGATGATATATATTTTCCATCCTTCAGTATGTAGAGGTTTCTTTTATTCGATACTCTTTCATGGATTTCCGTTTCTATTTCATAATTTCCATCTTTATCTAAATCTAGAATTCTAATTGGAATGGAGGAAGTTAAACCTGAGAGCATCGGCAAATATTCTCCATTTTTATTTTCAAGAAAATCATATATTTAAAACGCCTATCAAATTCATCAGGTGGAGGATTCGCACCTAAATAGGCTTTTCCCTAGATAATATGAATTTCCATCTTTAGATTTATTTGAAATTTTTCGTAATTCAAATTTGCTATAATTCAAATACATGGAAAATCTTTCTCCTTCGTATTCCTTGCGCATAATATCAATTAATCGTTTATCTCCTTTAAATGATGTATGCTTGGCTGTATATTCTGGAAATTCTTGTATGTTATAAAAAACTCCATCCTTTTCTGAAATAAGTATATTCCTATTATTAGAGATGGATTTGCTATCTTTAATAATTACGGATTTATTTTTTTTAAGTTTTGACTCCAAGTCTAAAATATAATATCTAATTCCATTTATTATTTCTGAATTTGTAACGAAGTGAATTTTTTCTTTTGAAATTTTAACTTTAGCGGAATTTGAAATAGATTCTAATGGATTATCTCTATAAAGATTTAATCTATAGTTTTTTATTACAAAATAGCCTTTTTTAAAAATCCGCTTATCTTTTTGAGCATTGAGAGCCTCCTCTCTTTCAGAATATAAATGTATGTTTTTGTCGGAGGTATATCCTAGTTTGCCGTCAGATGTTTCTATTTCATGCCAAGTAATTTCATTTGGATTTGGGCTAAAATATTCAGTTGTTTCATAATCATCACGATAATCTTTCATTATTTGGGCGCTAAAATTGGATTTTAAAATTTTAAATGCAGGTATTGTTTCGATTACCTTACTTCCTTCCATTGGGAGTTCTAATATCTGTGTAGTTTCCTGAGACAAAGCAAAGTTTTTTTGATACTTCTCTGCATTCATATAGGAATGGGAAAATTTTAATGTTTGTTTTTCATAATTAAGATTCCAAGGTAGCCATCCTGTTTTATCATCCCATTTAATTTCTTTCCACCATATCTTATTTGGATCTATATAAAATTGGAGGTCTTTTTTGGCTGGTGTGGTAAATTGAAATTTTACGCCCCTTGGTATAAAATCTTTTTTTGATTTGAAATCTTCGCTAGAACTATTAACAGTAAGTCCATTAGGATCATTCACGATATAATAATTTTCCATTTCACTCTTCATTTCAAAGTCATCCCACTTTGCATCGCTGTCTAATTCTGCTTTCGTTTTAGGATAATTCATTTCATAGGGATTTGTAGATGCTTTTTGGTTTAAATTTTCATTCGCAGTTTGTGAGACATTTTTTTTACAGTTAAAATTTGATATTAGCAGGAAAAAGATAACGCAGAATTGTAATAAAATTAATTTCATTTTTACCTCGAAATACTGTGCATAGATTCTAATTACAAAATCACAAGGGTTTTCTTGCAAGAATAATTAATTAGAATCTATCCCTTTCCTTTCCACTTATCCTTCAAAATCTTACTCGGATTCACAAAGCGGTTAATATAAAACCTCTCCGTAGTCTGAATATTTTCATGACCGAGCGCAACTTGAGCAGTGCCAACTCCTTGCACATCAGTCAAAGCCTGACCAACAGTATGCCGGAAAGCGTGTGGATGACCGGATTTACCGCGTAATGTCCGTAATCCCCATATCTCTATAATCCCCTGGAGTGCTCGCGTAGTCATCGGATGCCGATCAGGATTCGCGTTAGTTGGTAACGTAACAAAGAAATAATCATGAGTAAACCCGCATAACCGATGATAGTCTTCAATTAGTTTGATGACTTGCTTTTCGATTGCGATATATTTTGTTTTGCCTCCTTTGGCTATATATTCCAGGACAAATTCTTTCTGCGGAGTTTTTACAAGATTTGAAAATTTGGCATTTACAACTGCATCAGCTCGAAGACCGGTAGCCAGGAGAAATTCCAGGAGAGCGCGATTACGGAGGTCCTTTTCGTTGTGTAGATTTCCATTTAGTTTTTTTCTGAGTTTTATAATAGCGTCTTCAGCGAATCCTTTTCCGATTGCTTCTGAAATACCACTAGCTTTATTTTTATCTTTTGTTTTAAGAGAAAGAGCAATGCTCTCGGTTGATTTTTTCTTTTGCCATTTCATGTAATAAATATCGGAAAGAAGACGCATTCACTTGCGTTTTATTGACTTATTTCGACTTCCGAGTTGGATACGGAATTCAGAAGTTGAAAGTATTTTCAGAAAAACATTCAATTTCCTTTAAACTGTAATTATTTACTCCCAATAAATTTCGAAAGTTTTTCATGGAACAAATAAGCTTCTCCTGTATCATCAATAATACGAATCCAAGAAGCCGGATCATTAGCCTTAGATGGCTCTACAATATAACAATCTCCGAGTGTAAGCGAAACTTTGTAATCATCATTACAAATGCATTTTGCCCATTGTGTTTTCATAATTGGATCATGGTTAATCATTGTTAGACTTATCTTTTGGTATTGCCATATCAAGGTTGATTACGTCATTATTTCTTAAAACATTATAGATTTCTATTCCTAACACTTCCTCAGATTCATCTAAATCGAGATTAACTCTCTTTGTAATTTTTTGCGTTCTAGAAATCTTACCTTCTTTGATTTTCAGATAAACTGCATTTGCCTCAGAATCTATTGTAAGTTTCATTTCCAGTTTTTTCTGAATGGCTTCTATTTTCTGTCTGTTTTCTATAATTTTATTTAATGTTCCTAATCCATCGTAATAGTATCCATATTCATCTACACTAATTGGAGAAAGACCAAATTTTTCCTTCATTAATTCTCTGTTTTTTTCTTCTACCTCAGCTCTTGTAAATATCTTCTTTCGTTTTTTCATTATCTTCAATAACTCTCTAAAATAATACTTTACTTACAAGTTAAATCAATTAATTATTTTTCTTCATAAAACTCTTATTGAAAACCAAGCAGCGTAAAAATAGATATAAAAAAAAGTAGATCAGTTGATAAAAGAAGTAAGGAGCAACAAATGGGATTTATGATTAATGATGGAGATAACAAAGATAAGCCTAAGAAGTCTATGACAGGAGCGGAATTCAAGAAGGCAGTAGAAAATAGTCCTTATTTAAGAAAAATAGCTGGCGAGCTACAGCAGGCAATGGAAGAAGAGTTTGAACAAATGGAACAGGAAGAAGAATACCATTCCGCAACCGCAAACATAAGACCAACACAAATTAAATCACCCAAAGATTTTAATATGCCAATTTATCTAGAAGAAGATTTACGAGAATATTTTTTTACATATACAAAAGAACACAAATTGGATTCGACAGAATATATCAATAAACTCCTGAGAAAAATAAAGGATAGGAATGAATTTTAGGAAATGCTGTCAATTTTATTGGATTACGCAAATTTTATAATTTAATCCACTACACAAACCTAACTTCAATATTCTTATTCAAATAATCACGCCGTTTTGACCAATCGGGATTAACCTTTGAAAGTAAATTGTAAAAGCGTGGACTATGGTTGTAAACCTTTAGATGACAAAGTTCATGTTGGATTACATAGTCGATACAAGATTTAGGAGCTGCTAGTAGTTCGGGATTCAGATGTATTAATCCGTTTTTGTTGCAGCTTCCCCAACGCTTTTTCATGGATTTAATTTTCCAATTAGGTATAGATGTAACTCCAATTTTAGAAGTATCCTTTATACATTTTTGAAATCTTTCGGCAAATATTATTTTGCCTCTCTCTTTATACCAATCTACAATTAGATTTTTACAATTCTCTTCTGATCTATTGATATAAGGTATTTTAAGAATGAGTCTTCCATTTTTTAATTGAACTTCTGTATTCTTTGAATCAACTATTTTTAAACGATATTGTTTGCCTAAGTATTTAAAAGTTTCTCCTGATTGGTATTTAGGAGTAGGTTGTTTTGGTTGGAATTTAGAAAATTCTAATTTGTTCTTAATAATCCAGGAAGCTCGTTTCTTTACTTTTTGAAGAATCAATTCTAGTTTTGCATCGTTTGGTGCAACTACTTCTACTTTTTGGTCTGGATACACATGAATAGCCAGTGTCTTTCTATTTTTTCTTATTAAAGAAAAATCTAAATTAGTTTTACCGTATTTAATTTTGTATTTCACGACTTTCCGCTATTCTAATATTTTCATCCAGGATTCGATCTATTACATCTAAATCCCATTTCAAATCATACCTTCCCTTGATAGAAAAAAGGTAGTCTTCTATTTCATTCTTCATTTGATTTTTTACATTCAAGTCTTGAACCCAGTCACGTTTTTTTAATCGAGTGATAATTTCATTTATCTTTAAAGCAATATCCGCACTAATCTCAGTAGCGGCTACTCCCTGTATTTCTTCCTCTGAAAATTCTTGTAAGATAAATCGGTAGTATGCCCTTGCCTCCGATTCTGATTTTAATCTATCTGGAATGTCCGATTCCCCTTGAGTCCTGGTATTTTTTAATGCTTCTTTCATTCTTTCTAAATAGGCTGCATCAGACATACGCTTTGCTCTGTGTTCAGCAATTGCCTCATTAATTACTTCGGACAGCTTTTTATAAAGAAGGGGATCTTCTTGCATTTTCTCGATACAAGTTTTCTTTAATCTAGATGCAATTGTATCAGCCTTTGCAGCGTCTCCTGAAATACCTTCTAGCTCTCTTTCAAATCCATCTATATTGAATAAATCTACTGGCTTGATGATTTGTTTTACCGTATCCGCTCCAATGTATTTATTAACAAGATTACGAATTTGAATTTCATAACTGGAATAATCCACTGTTTCGCCAAATCGCTGTTTAACGGTAATCCGTAGAGAGTGAAACATCTTAAAATCATCTTTGTATCTTTGAATTGTTTTAGGATCTGTTGTCTCTTGAAAGTTTGCATTGGCTAATGCCATACCTAAAACATTGGAAAAGATTTTAAGAGACTCATAAAACTTTTCTCTCATATCTTCGGATTCTAAATGAATCTGCATCGCCTCAGTATCTTTTTTATTTTCAACTTCTTTGAATACATCCCAAACATTGGTATGATACTCAGGAAGTTTTTTTATTTCCTCTGAAACATTCGTAACGGAACCAATTATATCTTCTTTATCAAATCCTTCTTTCTCTAATGCTTTGTATAATTCGATTGCGTCATTTAGCTGACCAAAGATTCCTCGATAGTCAATGATGAATCCATTTTCTTTTCCATCGTAAAGTCGATTCACCCTTGCAATGGCTTGTAAAATGTTATGCTCCTGGAGACGTTTATCAATGTAAAGAACGGTATTTCTAGGGGCATCGAAACCAGTAAGCAGTTTATCGATGACAATTAGAATTTCTGGCTCTTCTGAAAATTTAAACGAATCAATAATACTCTTCTGGTATTTTTCTGGATTGCCATATCTATCCATCATCGTCTTCCAAAATCTTTGAACTTCTGGAATTTCTTCTTCACTTACTTCGGAATGCTCTTCTCTTGTATCCGGTGGAGACATTATAATTTCGCTAGAGACCTTTCCAATTTCATCCATGTATTTTTTATATTTAATAGCATCTTGTCTTGAGGATACTGCCAATTGTCCCTTGAGACCAGTTCCCTGATACATTCCTGAATGATGAAAGACAACATCGAATGCAATTTCATGTATCCGCTCATCTGCCTTTGCCAATTCTTCTTCTCGTCTAAATTTTCTTTTTAAATCTAGTTTTTGATCGTCGGTTAAATCCTTTGTTATCCGCTCAAACCATTTATCAATCTGAGTCTTATCACCTTGCAGCTCACTCATTCTACCTTCATAGATAAGAGGAGTCACGGCTCCATCTTCAATCGCCTGGTTCATCGTATAGGTATGAATGAATCCACCAAATTTTTAGCTGTGCTTTTTTTCTTTTTTGAGAAGAGGGGTTCCAGTAAACCCGATATAACATGCGTTAGAAACACACGTTTCATACTTGCATGAGAAATTCCATACTGCGTTCTATGACTTTCATCTACTAAGACAAAAATATTTCTACTTTCACTTTTTAATTTATTCTTTCGTAAACCGGATTCAAATTTATCAATGATCGTGGTAATGATATTCGCCTTGTTATCCTCAATATGACGAAATAGATTTTCTCCGCTAGTCGCTTGCACAACTTCCTTTCCACAATTCTTAAATGTTTTGTAAATCTGATCGTCCAAGTCTACACGGTCAGTAACTAAAATTACTTTCGGATCTTGAATGGATGGTTCGAGACTAATTGCTTTTGCAAGTAAAACCATTGTAATGGATTTACCAGAACCAGTTGTATGCCAAATGACTCCGCCGGACCTCGGCGAATCTCCTTTTACATCGGTAACTTTCTTAATCGTTTCTTTGACTGCAAAGTATTGTTGGTATCTTGGAACTTTCTTTTCCTTATTATCAAATACAATAAATCTCTGGACTAATTCGAGTAGCCGCAGAGGACGAAGTAGACTATAAATAGATTTGTCCTGTATAGAAGGAATTCTTTTTCCTGAATTCCAAAGTTCCTTCATTTTTTCTTTTTGCCAATTCTCACGAGAACTAAATAGATTTTCTATTTCTTGAGGTTTTAATTTTTGATTGATCAGTTTTTCCAAATCAGAAATTTCTTTTTTAGAATAATCTTCTTTCCAGATAGCCCAGAATTTATCTTTCGTATCCGTAGTCGCATACATCGCTTCATTTTGCGAAAGAGAAAGTAGAAATTGAGAATATACAAATAAATGGGGAATCTCGTCTACTCCTTGGTTGCGGATATGTTGGCTTATCCCCTGTTTAATAGAATCTTTTACATCTGGTCTTTTGCATTCGATTACTACGAGAGGAATTCCATTTACAAATAAAACAATATCCGGTCTTCTAGTTTGGTGGCTATGCCTTCTTTCGATTACAAATTCATCGCATACATGAAATACATTATTCTCTATGTTTTCCCAATCAATGTATTTCAAAGAAAAACTTCTTGTATAACCCTCGATAGTTTGTTCAAAACTTTTTCCAAGAGTAATTAAATCATAAACCTTTTCGTTCGTAGTCATAAGACTATCAAAAGGAATATCTCGTATTTCTTGGATCGCCTTATCAATATTAGCTTCTGAAAAAGAATGATCTTTTCCTTTAAAATTAAACGTATTAAACTTCTTTAATTGTTCTCGTAAAACCAAATCCAAAACTGCTTGGCTTGTTTTTTCTCTACGAAGTCGCAATGCCTCAGTGGGGTTAAGATAGTTATACCCCAAATTCATAAGCAAATGCAAAGCAGGGATTAAGGAAGAAAAATCTTCTCTGTATTCAGATATCTGTTATCAATCTCAGTTGGAATTTTATGAATATTCTCTGACATTATTTTCCAGTTTTCTTCATAGTTCAAATTCGATCCCTCGGATTTATTTAGAAGAAAATATAAGCAAACCATCCATATTTAATATTTTCTAGTAAAATTGGAAACCGGGATAAATGTTCGTCGTTTTTTATACCTTGCCTTGTCTTAGGATGAACTACTGGCACTCTCATCTTATTATAAACATTT
>JADJFV010000025.1:2500-7500 GCA_016708435.1 Leptospiraceae bacterium
TTATGAACACACCTGACAGCCCGAAAGTGAGCTGCTCTGCCAGTTATACATCCCTATCTCTGAATAATTCATTCAGGGAGATAAACTGTTAAGAAGAAAAGAGAACTCTTCCAGGGGTACATACCGATGTCTCCAAGCTCATTTGTGTTGCCACATTTCATCCCACACCCTACTTGAGGAATATTAACCTCATTCCCTTTCGACTTCGTACTCGTAAGAGCACGTGTATTACAAGGAATTTCCCTATGTCTTAGGAGCGAGTAACCCATGACCAAATGCTGTTCTCATGGAACCCTTCTCCACTTCGGCCTTCAAAGTTCTCATTTGAATATTTGCTACTACCACCAAGATCTGCACTAAATACTGTTCCAACTAGGTTCACACCCAAGTCTTCGGTACAGTATTCACGCCCTCTTACTCATCACAGTTTCTATTTACCGTGATGGCTGAGTATCGGTATCACGCTGCAGCGCCATCAATTTTCAGGGCTAGTTAATTCGGCTGGTGAGTTGTTACACACTCCTTAGCTAATGTCGACTTCCATGACCATAGTCCATCTGTCTATATTAACTAACACCTTTTATGGGATCTCATGAGCGTGAATTTGGGCACCTTATCTCAGCGTTAGGTTCATCCCTCATCGCCAGTTCTGCTTACCAAAAATGGCCCACTAAGAACAATACATTGATTCTCCTCGTTCAATTAAG
This sequence comes from Leptospiraceae bacterium, assembly GCA_016708435.1. Lineage (NCBI taxonomy): Bacteria > Pseudomonadati > Spirochaetota > Leptospiria > Leptospirales > Leptospiraceae > Leptospiraceae bacterium. The sequence goes on from JADJFV010000025.1 coordinate 3,208, forward strand.
ATAACTCGGAGTTCTTACCAATTTAAAGTTTGAGAAGAGGTCAAAGCCCACAGGACTCCGATTCCTCTAATCATTAGCTTTACCTGATAAAACTGCTTGAAATTGTTCCAGCTATCCTGAGAGAAATTTCAGAGGGAACCAGCTACTAGATGGTTCGATTAGTCTTTCGCCCCTATACTCAAGTCTGACGAACGATTTGCACGTCAGTAACGCTACGAGCCTCCACCAGAGTTTCCCCTGGCTTCACCCTACTCAAGTGTAGTTCACCATCTTTCGGGTCCTACCGATTATGCTCTTACTCATATCCTTCACCGGAGGTTCAGGAATGGTCGATGTTGCAACTTTGACATCTCACATCTTATACTCCCTTTCGGTACGCGTTCAGGTTTTTACACCCTCACACTCGCATAATAGGTAGACTCCTTGGTCCGTGTTTCAAGACGGGTCAGTAGAAGCCATTTTGACAGAATCATCCTAAGATCCCTCAGACCGATCTGAAACTTTTGGCTCACGAATACACGCTCCGCCTTATTCTTCCAGGTCGATCTCATTCTGTCCAGTCTCTGCGAACGGCCGTGCACGATCTCATGTAAAAGTAAGCTCTGTTAGATACTCCTCCCCCACATGATTAGATGCCCGACGAGTTTCACGAAGACATAATTACTCTTCTACTGCTTCCTTTTCAACGATTTCAAGTCTTTTAACCCTCTTTTCAAAGTTCTTTTCATCTTTCCTTCGCAGTACTTGTATGCTATCGGTCTCCTATAAATATTTAGCCTTAGAAGAAGTATATCTCCTAATTAGGGCAGCATTCCCAAACTACCCGACTCTTAGAAAACACCTGTACGAACCTATGAATCCAAAGACGGGACTATCACCCTCTATGGTATCCTTTTCCAAGGAACTTATGACTCATAGGTTTCTTCCAGGAGTCCCTATAGATTACAATTCAACCTTACGGCCGATTAACATCTTGGGCTGTTACCTCTTCACTCGCCGCTACTGAGGTAATCCTAGTTAGTTTCTTTTCCTCCGCTTACTGATATGCTTAAGTTCAGCGGGTATTCTTGCTCATTTCAGGTACTATATAAAGGATATGTATTTGGTTAGCTCGTCCTTTATGACAAACAGTTCAATTAACACGACATCACTGTTTAGTGACTACTTCGGTTAAAGAGCTGATGTCAGACAGCTACATATTTAGCGAGAGAATCACTTCAATCGCATTTAGATATGTGATGTAATTAACCTAATACACTGAAACAAACATGATAGCTCGCGCTATCGCCATTTGCGTTCAAAGTTTTGATGACTCGCTGATCGTGCAATTCGCATTACGTATCGCATTTCGCTGCGTTCTTCATCGTTGTAGGAACCTAGATATCCATCGTTGAAAATTTAGTTTTCTTTAATATGGATTTACTAACATTAAAAACCTATTAAATAGGTAAACAATAGTCTGGTTTTTCAACCAGTCTATTTAGTACTTTAGTTGTAGAAGAACATTGTATTACGAATGATCCTTCCGCAGGTTCACCTACGGAAACTTTGTTACGACTTCTTCATCCTCTAAGTAATATGGTTTGCTTAATTTTCTTCGTAATTACTTACTCAGTCAAGAAGGCTCACCAGATTACTCAATCGGAGCAAGCGACGGGCGATGTGTACATTTTGCAGGGACGTAATCAGCACAAGCTGATGACTTGTGCTTACTAGGAATTCCTCGTTCAAGATCCACAATTGCAAAGATCTATCCCTAGCACGACACTTACTAAAAAGATTAGCCGAAATCCTGTCGGACCAGCAAAAACTTATTGAAAGTGTCATTGTAGCGCGTGTGCGGCTCAGGACATCTAAGGGCATCACAGACCTGTTATTGCCTTAAACTTCCTTGTGTTAAAAATACACATTGTCCCTCTAAGAAGTAACTAACGTTCGTCACGTCGTACTAGTTAGTAGGTTAAGGTCTCGTTCGTTAACGGAATTAACCAGACAAATCACTCCACCAACTAAGAACGGCCATGCACCACCATTAAGTCAATCAAGAAAGAGCTATCAATCTGTCAATCCTAAAACTTTGTTGTCCTGATGAGTTTCCCAGTGTTGAGTCAAATTAAGCCACAGGCTCCACTCCATGGTGTGCAAAACCGTCAATTCCTTTAAGTTTCAATCTTGCGATCGTACTCCACCAAGAACCCAAAGACTTTGATTTCTCTTATAGCGCTGGATGAATCATCAAATATTCACCCAATTCTAAGATGGAATCGTTTACAGTTAAGACTAGGACGGTATCTAATCGTCTTTGATCCCCTAACTTTCGTTCTTGATTAATGAAAACATGCTTGGCAAATGCTTTCGCATTAGTTAGTCTTTAACAAATCCAAGAATTTCACCTCTGACTGTTAAGTACCAATGCCCCCGACTGTTCCTATTAATCATTACTGGAGCCTCAAACCAATAAATAGTCCCCAGTCCTATTCCATTATTCCATGCTAATGTATTCCGGCTGAAGCCTGCCTGGAACACTCTAATTTTCTCAAGGTAAAGCGCTTGCTTACATAGCCAACCAGTGAAGGCCGAACGTATGCTTGCAAACAGATGTTCGAAGAAATCTTAGCTGTAAAGCTTCGACTCTTACAAACAGAAATTCAACTACGAGCTTTTTAACTGCAGCAACTTTAATATACGCTACTGGAGCTGGAATTACCGCGGCTGCTGGCACCAGAACTTGCCCTCCAGTTGGTACTCGATAAGGTTTTTAAATTGTTCTCATTGCAATCCCGGAAACAATGTTCTGGGTTGTTATTTCTTGTCACTGCCTCCCCGAATCGGGATTGGGCAATTTTCGCGCCTGCTGCCATCCGTAGATGTGGTAGCCGTTTCTCAGGCTCCCTCTCCGGAATCGAACCCTAATTCTCCGTTACCCGTAATAGCCATGGTAGTCCAATACACTACCATCTACAGCTGATAGGGCAGAAACTTGAATGATTTATCAAGGCGAACCTCGATTCGATCAGTTATTATGATTCATCACAGCCCCGAGGGGATGGTTTAATATCTAATAAATACAACCCTTCCGAAGTCAGGTTTTGAAGCATGTATTAGCTGTAGAATTGCCACGGTTATCCATGTAACTTTCAAATATCAAATAAACTATAACTGATGTAATGAGCCATTCGCAGTTTCGCTGTACAATACTTATACTTACACATGCATGGCTTAATCTTTGAGACAAGCATATGACTACTGGCAGGATCAACCAGATTACTACTTCTAGTCTGTGTCCATTGACACGAGGCTATCAGTGTGTAGGTTCACTAACTCATTAGCAAGAATGCTGACTTTGTGCTGATCGACGTCAAAGACGTATGATCATAAGTCGTATTCTTTACTATTCGCCACCAGCTAGATCAAGCTCACTGCAAAGTTATCCCAGCAATAGCTAGGAATTACCTGTGGTGATCAGGATCTTATATGTAGCACACTAATCTTTAGAGATTTTACAACTAAAGATTACTGCTCTCTACATATTAGCTTTGTTGTAACTATACCATATAGGCATTAATACAACACTTCTCTTGTGCTGGCTACCTCTTTTGAGGTGACCATCAAAGATTTTATCTTTAGTGCCCGAAGAAATTCTTTGGGTACTCATGTCGTAAAGACATATAAGGCGTCATGTAGAGCGGCCCTTTAAGCGATAGCAATTGCTATGCCTTGGGAATCGTCTCCCACATTAAAAATGTTCTGTTACTCGTTAGCGTCGAGTATAAAACTCAACAGCAATCTTTCACAGATTTGGACACTTTCGCACAGCGCAGAAGCTATTGTCTAACATATCTAAGCCATTACACATCTAACAACTCAACGTCTGAGACCAGGCTTTCGCCCGTTCAAATCAGACCTTTTCGCTAGAATCGACAGCTAAGCACGTAGGACTAGCATCAGCACCCGTAACTACTCAATATCCTTCATTTTTATGGGTCCACAATTTTCTTATCCAAACTCACATGCCTCCCTTATATATACTTTGGCACCTGAAAATGAAAATTGGCGTGACCCCCCTTTTTTGGGTTTTTTCGGCAGAGTCTTTTCGGTTTTCACCCCAGCAGTCCTGACCTCACCCCTACTCATCCGGCGTGTTCGTGCATACCCCCACACCCCAGGCCCTAGCTTCTCCTCCTTCCTCGCGAAGTGAGGTGCGTTTTTTGACTTTCAAAACGGTACCAAGGGGAGGTCGTCGGCAACTCAGATCGAGGCTTTAGCATCACGGGCTGAGCCCAAGACTATCCC
>JADJFV010000026.1 GCA_016708435.1 Leptospiraceae bacterium
AATACTTGTTCCTGCATTCGTGTCATAAGTCGGCGCAATTTGGTTATATGCAGGCTCGAATTCTGGCACAGTGATAATTTCAGGGATAAGGGATTTCAGTTTTTCGATCACAGGAGTAGAATCATAAACAGACCATGCTTTCATAAGCGTTACTTCAGTAGACGGGCTAATAGCCATTGTCCTCGGATTGTAAAGCCCACCGAGTCTTGCTGTTTTGTATGCGAGTAAAACATCGGCTTGAATTTCTAAACCTGTCTTATTTTCCCATTTCTTCTTAGCTGTGGCATTCGCACCAGTTGCCCCTTCTGCTACTGCTACAGGAGTAATTTGTGGGTGATTAAATAAGCCATTAGAATTGATAGGAGCATACCCTTTAAGGCTAATACTGTTTATCCACTCGTGGATAAGTCTTCGCCCGTAAGTTGCTTTCTCAAACTCAAGATTAATTTGCGCCCTTGTAAAAGCCCCTGCATTTGCATTGATAAAATTGTTTTCATCAAGCTCTTCATCTGAGTAATTAAATTCTGTAGAAATAAAGAATGGCTTAAATAATACAGAATCCAAACTCATGGTCTGGTCTGTGGTATCTTTACTTGTCGGAGGCTGTGATGTTACTGTCGCTGTTCCTTGTTTAAGAAGAATATCATACTGGTATGCTTGCCGATTGGATTAAATTGCTCAATCGGAAAAAGCTTATCATATGATAACTCAAATTCTTTTGGCTTATAAATTGTTGACTCAATAATTTTCAGAGTCGATTGTCTTGTGATTCCGTTAATAGGCATTTTTTATGCTCCTTATGTTAAGTTATCTAAAACTAATTTGATTGAATCCGGAAGGAAAACGATGTTAGGTGCAATAAAATGAGCGCCTTCAACTACTGCTGTCTTATCTTCATCTGCCGTTTTTGTAAATCTGCCAGGAACTTTTAAAGCATCCGAGCCATTTACTACAAGTCGAACTCTAACGGTATCCGCTTCTGTCACCGCTTCTTCAACGTCTACTACATAGTAACCGCTCTTTCCGCCAAGGACAACATCGTATTGTGAATAATTGCTATTATCCAAGTCACTTGCATTGGTTTGGTATTGTGCGACTCTTAAAGATTGCGTTGCATTGATAAGAGCTAAGTCAGCCAATGCCAAGGCAATACCGGCACCTGCTTTTCTTTGGAATGCTTGCCCGAATTTAAGAGTAGCCCCCGCTGGGATAGAATCCTTAATAGCCGCCGCATAAGCTTTTGCTTCTCTTCCAACTAACTGATCGGCGCTTGTGTCTACTGTTGATTGATCTGCAATATAATCAGCCATAATTATTTAATACCTCTTTTGTAAAAATTCTGTTTTGCTTCTTCGAGGATCTTGTCGGCAGTGTCTAATGTCAATTTGCCGCTTGAGTCCTCATTATGTTTTGCGCTTGTGTTTTTTGCAACTTCGCAAGCTGCGTCGTAAGTAATTCTAAGAACGTTAGTTTCCATAGCATCAAGTTTCTCTTTTGTGTAACTTGGTAGGAATTTAGAAATAAAAGCTTTCCTGACTTCGGCAGGGTTCATTGAGTCAGCTTTAACGCCAAAATTTTCTGCATTACGGATGACTAGCATACTATCGGCTACTGCCGCTTCGACCCTTGGTGCTGCTGCTGCTTTTGCTTGGTATGCTTCGATGACTGCTTTTTGTGCGTCAATTAAAGCTGTTAATTCTTCAATAGAGTTTACGCCAAATTTCCCTTGTAAAGTTGTCATAATTGCATTCAGTTTTTTTGCATCTTCAGCAATCATAGCCGCATCAATTGGTTTAGGTGCATCTGGCAAATCTGCTGCCGGGGTTGTAGTTGCATCCATAGGATCGTCTTCATCTTTTTTAACTGTGGATAATACCGCTTTGTCGATGATAGCTTTGTCGATTGAATAATCTTTGTTATCCACGCGCCAAGTAATTTTAGTTGGTTTAGTTTCGTTCATTGTGTTTGTAGCCTCTTGCATGATAGCATAGTCTTTGTTGGAATCTAGTATTGTCCTGCACTCTTCGCCTGCTCTGCCTTTTTCGACGTGAGCTATATGGTTGATCCTAATATCTCTTTGAATACAATCATATTTTTCGCCGTTATATTCTCCAGGAGTCCAATCTGTCTTTTGCTCAAAACCAATCGACACTTGTATTTGTTCGCCGCTTAGAATTCTTTTTTGTAAATCGGAGTCGAAAACTTTTTCGAGTCCGCTCAAAAATAATCCATCCTGCTTAACATTGAATACATTGCCTTTTACGAGTTTTGAATAATTACTTGAATTGACTAAACCGGAATCTTGATTTATGTCAGGGTGATTGTCAGTGATGACCGCGCCATTTGCTGAGTCGATAGTTGCTTGGGAAAATATTTCCTCTGGCAATTTTGCCTCTTTGACTAATCGACCGTCACTATACAGATAAGGATATACACCTGCTTTGGTAAGATTAACTTTTGCAGTCAACATACCATTATCAAATTTGACATTTGACAGAGTTGCGTTATCAATTCTATATTCCACGGGTCAAGAGTAGAATATAGAATCTAAGTTGTAAATTAATTTAGTCTAGAGGGTAAGACGTGTTACATGCTAATGCGGGGTATTACGTTATTTTTTTTGGTTTAAACAAATGAGATACGTCAATTATAATTTCATCCTTATTATCCCTGTCACTTGGATAGTAGTTTTTAGGGAATGATAATTTATCGCCAATGTATTTTCTGGATAGTTTAATTTCTAAGGTCATTTTTTAATAAACTCCATTCGCTCGGTCAGACAAATATTTTCGCCAACTAACTCAGACAATTTATCCTCGACCATAAATGTAATTTGCTTTTTCGTTTCGAGCATGATTAACTGCAGGCAAAATCCAATGTAATCATTGACGCATAGAGTCTTATCTTTAAAATGGTAAGATTCAATATTGATTTGATCCAATATCAAGTATCGTTGGTGCCTCTTCACTAATTCTAAATAATCGCTGCGTGGCATAGATTCTCGTAAATGTCATTTTTTGGTAATTTGATCTTTTCCTTTATTTCTTCCCCTTTTAAAAAAACAATTTAAAAAATTTTTTTATTATTTTTTTTTTTTTTTTTCCTTTAGGGTTTTTTTTATTTAAAAAATTATTCTTTGCACTGGGATTGGTTCCCATTTTTGCGGCGTTGGATGTAAACTCATTTTAATTCCCTTCTCTATTTTTTATTTTTTAAAAACTCTCGAACTTTTTCAGGCTCATATCTAACGATCCTATTCGTTAATTGTATGGAGTCAATTTTTAATTTTCGAAAAGTGCGGGTGTCTGTAATTTTAAAAATTTGCATGACTTCGCGTTCAGTCAAGAGGCAATCAATATTTGAGATAGTGGTGATTTTCATAAAATTAAAACACCGGTTCCTTCCAACATCTACAATTAATATCATCGCCAGGGAATCTAGAATCGGGAAAATCCAACAATCCAAGAGCACCGATTACATTGTCAAATTCTTTACCGTCCACATTTTTATGTGTGTCGCGGACTCTTTCATCTCCCATCGTTACCCAAATAAATCTTGTCACGCCTGCCTTCTGCTCTTTCTCTGTTTGCACAGCGTTTGCAAATTTTATTACTTGATCCCGTGCAATTCTTTTCAAGCCTGCTTCTCCTCTGTCGATTGTCTTGCTGACCTTATCAATTATTTCATCGGTTGTTTTACCGGAATAATATGCATCGCGTATAACGTCTTGCAATTCAAGTGCTTTCGCTTTTTTAATGTCTTTTACTTTCAATGCATTCTCTAAGGCTTTTTGTTTTAAAGTGTTCTCATCGGCAATATTTACGACTTTGGGTTTATTCAGTGTTATCCCTAACTCATTTACTTTGTATTTTGTTTTTATAATCCCATTTTCATTGACTAAGAATTTTTCTAGAGGCTGATAAATCATCTTAGGTTGTCCGTTAATAATTGCCATTTGTTTCGGTCGAATATTGGTTAAAGTTTTTGACCTTTCATTTATTGACTCATTAAACTTAGATGATACCCAGTTGTCTAAAAGTTTAAAGTTGCCTACTAAGTTTCCAAGAAGTTTATCCTGATTATCTGCATAAGCAAATTCATAATTAAATATTTTCTTGCCTAAGTATCCCATGAGATTCATAAAAGAATCTTGCTTAACGCCTCTTTGTTTAAGTAGCTCATCTTTTTTTAAATTAGTTATTAGCTCATTCAAGACCTCTTGCATCTCTTCGCGGTAATCGTCACGAAGAGTTTTAAAAAATTCTTTTTCAAGCTGAATGGGATATTTATTTTCCTTTTTTTCCCCCCCCCATTATTCATTAGGTTGCTCCGTTTCAAAATCACCTTGCGGGTAATCATAATTATCTTCTGGATACCTAAGTTTTGAAATTTGTTGAGGGCTTGCAATACTCTTATCAATTTCCATTGCATCGGCTTGTGCGTTCTTTAATCTAATGTCGGCTTTAGTATTATCGTCAAGACTAAAAATATCTTCCCATTCAATTTCGTATTCTACGCCTTGGTATTGCCTGAATGAATCTTGTTTAAGGATAATATCAATTATTCGCTTAATTTTTGGTGTCTCTTCTAGCTCTTGTTTCTTGACTAGACTTGAATAATAGTTAAGTGACTGTGGGTTATTTGCTAGGCTTATTATTCCCTTAGATTGACCAAGGAATATTTCTACGGGAATCCCTTCGATAGAACAAAAAGTCGTATTGAGATAATCCATGATTTCCTTAAAGCCCGTTATCGTTAAGTTTTGTTTTTCAAATGATTCAGTTTCGCCGATGACAATAGCAGATTGACTACTTAAAACTTTACGTAACATATTTAAAGTAGATTTAATAATACTTGCCCCGCCTTCTTTTTGGAGTGAAGAGGACTTATATACTTTTAGTTGTGCCTCGTAGATCATGTTAATAGCAGACCAGGCTGAAATAAAAAGCCCGTTGCCTATCATCGCAAGATTGGATACTCGTGATAAGCCGCAACCATATGTCGGTTGAAAATTGTTTACGGACCATAAGAATCTAGACTCGTCTATTCTGTGCCCGTCCATTTGGATTGAGACTTTATTATAATTTCTATCCGTAGGCATATTTTGATTTACTGTTACATTAAAATATTCAGAGGGGACAACATTTATTTTATTCAAACATTTTATTTCTTGAGGCATTGGCTTTGATAGTTCTCCGCCTGCTTGGATCGGATACTTGTTAATATCTGCATCTACAAGAAAATATAGTAAACCGCCGTTTGCATAAATGCGCTCATATTTTTTAAGTTGGACAAGAGACTCTTTTAATTTAAGCCTTTCGATCTCAGCATTGATAGCATGTTCAAACTGTTCATTCTCTGATTCGACTTCGAAACCTTGTTGGTATATATCTTCTGGGATTAAATCAATTATGGTTTGTATTTGCGGAATACCTAAATAAATATTTAGTAGCTCCCTTTCTGTATACTCGTTGAATGTTGGCTGCGTATAAGTCAGCTTGTCTAGGCTTGTGCCCATTCCGGTTAGTGAGGATTTAAGCCCGTCAAATCTTGCTTGTATTTCTTTGTTTAAGGTAGTAGCTACTTGTCTATTCATATGATTCCTTATTATGCGTATATATCTTCCCAAACCTTAGCTATGTCAGCAGGCTTGTCAAGCACTAATATACAGGCATAGGCAAGGCAATCCACAAGGTCATCATGCTTGCCGTTAGGGAATTCTAGTAATTGCTTTTCGAGTGTCGAGAATCCATTCTTGAACCAAACTAAACCGTTTTTAAAATGAACTTGCAGAGGCTCAGCTCTATAGATTTTATTCCCATCGGCAGTCAGAGGCATAACTGGTATTCCTCGACTTGCTGCATTCTGGATAATATTTAAGCCGAAGATTTTCTTCTCCACTGCTTGATAAATTGGATTCCACTTATTGCGGAGGCTTGTCATAATGTCATCATGTGTTGTTGTTAATGCTTGTTCATTAAAGTATCCAAGACAATTATATTATTCGCATGTATAGCAAACGTTATGCAAGCAAAGTCGTCGGCAGTTTGGCTTACTGTTCCGGCGGGGTCAATCGTTTGGTAAATACGGAGGTCAGTTTTTCGGATCGCCTCTTCACCTAAGTAGATAAAGATTTCAGACTCTTTGTAATACTTAAAATCCGATTGCTTAAATAAAGTCCCCGTGTTTATGATTGGATTACTTTGGTATAGTGACTCCCACGATAAGGCTGACATTAATTTTTTGCGCTCAAGAAGAAATTCAATAGATTTATGGCTAGGGAATAATGCTTCTCCTTTCAGCCTGTTTTTTTCGTCCTCTTCTGCTATCGCCTTATAAGATAACACTTGTATGTCTTTGTGTAACTCTCTAAGCCTACCGATCGGATCGTCAATATGCCAGCGGGTTCCGATAATAAGCAAAGCCCCATCGTCCGAAAAACGAGTAAGAAAGTCATCGGTCAACCAATCCCAGGTCTTTTCTCGGATAGTTGCAGATTGCGCCTCTTCTCGTCCTTTCAATGGATCGTCAATTATCCCTATGTCTAAAGATTCTCCAGTAATCGAACCTCGGATTGTGGTATTACGAAAATAACCCTCATTATCCACATACTCAAGAATTTCTCTATTGCGTAAATACTGCCCGCTTATGGCAACTACATTTGAAGTATTTAATCGTGTAGTAAAAACTTGTTTATATTTCGGTGAATCAAATATTCTTTGCAGTCTTAGATTTGCCCTTATCCCTAGACGCTCAGAGAATGACGTGTAGATTGTTTTTGCCTTTGGGTCATGACCTGCGAGCCAAGAAATAAATTCAATTACCTGAACAGATTTGCCATGCTGTGGAGGGGCTTCTATAATTAATTTCGGTCGCTTGCCTGCTTTGTAATCTTGGTAGAATTGCATAAGAGCATAGGCAATTTCTTTTTGAAACCATGAGATTTTTAAAGAAGGATTAATATATTGGCGATATGCCCAAAAGTTTTCTTTTGCTTCTTTTGCTGCAAGCTCTTCGATAAGCTCAATATTATCTAATGTCATTTGTCGAATATTCTAGTTGGCAGACCACGTTTAAGCAATTCAGCTTCTAATTCAGCCGCTGTAAGTTCTTTATATTTGTTTACTATATTTAAGTTGCCCGTTGTTTCATTCTTAGAATCAAAAAGATTTATCGCTTGTCTTGCCATTCGAACAGCTTCTTTTAAATCGTTAGTTGGCAGGCTGTAATCTGAAGAACTTTTTAAAGCTTTGTATTTTTTGATTTCATCGTCAAAGACTTCATTAAAAAATTCGAATTGCTTTTTTACGAATTTGGCTTGCAAGTCAGAGATGGAATCAGAGATTTTTTCCTCT
>JADJFV010000027.1 GCA_016708435.1 Leptospiraceae bacterium
AGCATTTTTTGAACCTTCTGGCTAACGTTTCCAGTCGGTTTAAAAACAAAATAAGTTGGAGGATGAGCATGAGAAAACTTATCCTTTTCCATACAGCACATAATAACAATCATCTACTTGATCAGTTAAGTTCGTTTTCCATTTTCTTTCCTTCATAATCTTTTTCAATTGTTCTCTAGTCCAGGGAGCTTCCCCTATTATACCAATATGAAGACCATTACTTTGAATGAATTCGATAATATCACCTTTTCTAAAAAAGATTTCGCTTTCTTTTCTTCCGGTAAATGGCAAATTTTCTGCTTTCAATCTTGAATGATACAAATTTAGATCCTTCCCATAAATTCTTGTAGATAAAACAATCTCGTTTTTTCTATCTACACTATATTCGGCTAATTTAAAGAACAAGATAGATGTTTGATCTTTCGGATTTTTCTCTAGAGAGTATAACGATTTCCAAACTGGATTTGATTTTAATTCTTTCATGAATCTTTCCGCTTGTAACGGATTACGAAAATAGCCTAAATGATCGAAATCCAATTCTTTCGGATACTTGACTATTCCTTCGTAGGTCACGACTTCTAATTTAAAAATAGAGTTACGCATGAGTCATAAATGATAAATTTATTTATCTCAGAAACCAATGCTCATGCATTTTTTCTAAAAATGAAATATCAAATTTTAGATCTGCATCGCCAATAACAGAATTAATTCTACACCTTGGACAAAGTGCTGACTCTCCTACTCCATCTTTATAACTACGCCAAAAACAATTTCTTTAGAGAAAAAAAGTTCCAAACAGTAAAAACAACCGCATTCTTTACTTTTAAGAATTGATTTCCGATTATTTGAGCAAAACTTATGAGCTGTAATAATATCCATTAATACTGATAACAGTTAAGTTTGATTCGAATTCTTTGTCGAATACAAGTTCCACAACTTTAAAAGTAGAATCATTTACTGCTTTGCCTTTCCTTTAAAAGTTTATCCAGGCTTTTCACAATAAATCCTCGATCCAGAATATGCATTAGTCGCTATTCTAGGATTAATATCTCTCTGATAGAGAAATGAATTTAATTTAAAAATCTTAACGGCTTCTAAAATATTCTTCTACCAGGTTATATACACGAAAGATAATGAGACGTTCATTTTTATTTTTCTTTGCATATTCTTTAATTTGATTTATTAGTTCAGTGGTATGTTTGATTGTATAATGACAGCAACCAGGAGCTATTGCACTTAATCTTTTGAATCGAGTCTTATACTTCTCTAAGAAATTTTCGGTTATATCAAAAGGATGAATCGCTGGATACTCATTCTTTTGTTCGACTCTTTTCATATTGTATTTATAAAAAAGATACGACAATTCATCCTTAACCGTTCTTTTCGGAAATAACCATTCTGGAAAATTCTTCTATTTCTAAAGGAGCAATGCCTTTAATCAGAATATATACAAAACCTTCTAGTTCAGAGTCGGGGATAAACATTGTTTTACTCAAAGAATGATTTTATTTTTTCAATCAAACCGAAAGAAAAAATACTTTTGCTTTTATAATTTTTTAATCCGTGTGTTACGGTATCAAATCCATTAGATGCTGTATCAATTTCTTCAGCATCCATATTTTTTTCAATAGACCACCCTACTCCGAGTCCAGTTTCTTTATATATTCTGTATGAACTTCGCCATAATTTACATTCTGGTCGTCAATCACCCGATCCTTTATCGTTCTAGTCATTTTATTATTTGACTTGGTAAAGTTCTCCCGTGACTTCTTATATTCATAATACTCATCTGCTGATTTATCTCTTTTAAAAAGTTCCATGTCTATCTCTGAAATCATTCTATTTTTAGAATTAAATTAATAAAAGAAGAAATTTCCAAACTTGGAATATTCTTGCGGTGGAAGAATTGAATATTTCGTTACGAATAAAACATTTTATTTCAAAATCGCAAACTGAGAGCTTTGGCTCGATTCTCGATCAAATTTGGTCGAATTAGACTTTTTCTATTTCATTTTACCCTCTCTAGAATGCGTTAAAAGGTAGGTTTCTCGACATATCATTTTCTGATTCTCCTCTTATCGAAATATTTATTTGAGCGGTCACTTACTCACTCAATTGAGCGGTCAAATCCGGTCAAGTTTCGGTCAAAATTCGGTCAATTGACCGCTCAATTTGCTCAAATTAAATTTTGAATTTTATTAAATTTATTTCTTACATGTCTTGAAAAACTTTTATTCCCTCTAGATTGATTATCGAAAAGATTGCAGTTGTTGTTTTATTCAAGAAAGTGAAATGCAAAATTATTTAAGTTAGATATTCATGATTAAAAAAGAAAAACCGTCTCGCAGTAAACCAGAATTAGTTCCTTTTTATACCAAGTCGTGTTTCCAAAGACAAAGATGAAATCGTAAAAGAGATTGAAACACTTCATTTAAAGTTTTTAGAAAATGCTAGAAACCATCTTCTACTCGCAAAAAAAATTGGAGGGATTTTAGAAAGAAAAAAATCTGAGGTCAAACTACTATATGAAAATAAATAAGTATTGGGATTCTTTAATCAATACTCCAACCAAATCTGTTGGAATGCTCACGGAAGCAATTGAACTCATTACTGAAAAAAGGTCTTTAGATGCAGAGGCTGTCTCAGAAAAATTGAGACAGGAAAAGAGAGTTGAGCACAAAGACATTATTAGCCTCCATAGACGATTTTTTAAAAAAGGCGAATCATTAAATAAGAATGAGAAGAAAGCCTTATTCCGGTTTCTAGATGATGTTCGCTTTAAACGAGAAACAAAATTTCAAAAAATACCAGGAAGGAATCGAAAAGATCAAAGAGGCTATACAGGAGAATAAAAAGCAAATTAAGAAGGTCCTCGATTCTATGAAAGATTAAGTTTCTGTCTTTTTGAAATTTCTGCAAAAATGAAGCTTTGATTTGAATTTCGTAAACCGTGAGCTTTCTCGTGATTCTCGGTGAAATTTGGTTGAATTAGCTTTTTTGAATTTTTTCTTAGCCTCTGTAGAATGCTTTAAAAGGTAGGTTTCTAGCCATATCATTTTGTAATTTTCCTCTAACTGGCTTATTCATTTGACTGGTCATTCACCCGCTGAACTTTTGGTGAGTTTTGGGTGAACTTTGGGTGATTCACCTGGTCAAATTTGATTTTAATATCTGCAAAATTATTTCTTAAACAATTTGAAAATCTTTTTCATAGCATTTTATAAACCCAGTCACTTTCTTCCTATACTGGATTTGACCACCTCATTGAGCTAGCTCAAAATGACTTCAGAGAAAGCTCAAATAAAGATCAATTGACCTCCTAAATTTGAGCTATGCCTTTTCCTATTTCCGATTTCCATCACAGCTTTCTGGCTACATTGAATCCAAAAGCTATGTGTAACCATTTGTTTCTTTTCGTGGAATATGGGATGTAACCGGATGATTGAAATTATTTATTTCGAGATTTTTCCTTTTTTATAATCCAAAATTCATAAACCGTGAGTATAGCGTAAATAAATGTAAAATTCCGTAAAGTTAGCATTTGGAAATTATTTATTTCAATTTTTAAAATGCGTTACAGCATAGGTTTCTAGGCATTCTTGGTTTCACCTATTTCAATCTCTCCAGTATATCTTTTACATGTGATTTTATAATGTAAAATTTTATAAAGTCACATGCAAAAATTTGTAAATTTTTGTAAATTTACATGTAAAATTATGAGAAATTCATGTAATGATTTGCAAACTCTCTCAAAATTCTTTTTTTAAATATACCTAGACCTTTTGTAACTTACACTTATACGCCCCTACTACTCCTTTCATTTTTTACGCGTGGCTCACGTCGAACTTTCGTGAGTTCACGCGTGAGATTTGTGTGAACTCACACGTCAAAAAGCGTGGAATTCACGTCAGGATTCGCGAAATCTCGTAAAATTTATTTTTTAAGAACGCATGGACTATTATAAAGTGATCTTAAACCGAAAAACCTTTTATATCTAGGAGACAGGTTTTGCCTAAATGGCTATCTCATTTATAAAAATTTCCTAGTTTTGAACATTTTATAACCCAAAAATCATAAACTGCGAGTATTCTGTAAATGGCAGTAAAATTCAGTAAAGTTTCAACTTCCTAGAAATTTATTTCCAATCATAAAACACATTGAAACATCGGTTTCTAGGCATTCTCTTCTGGAAAATTTCAAAGTCGGACTCTCTTTTTATTTTCTGTAATTTACAGAGCAAACTTTCAGTAAATTTTTAGTAAAATTCCTGTAAAAAATCTGTAAATTTGGCTGTAAAATAGGTTGCCATTTTACAAAACGCTTTAATACCTTTTACTCAATTCTTTTAAAAGATTAATCAAGGACTAATTTGTTTCATTATTTAATCATACAACAAGCTCCCCTACTACATCCAGATAAGCCCTTACCCAAAAAACTAAGCTATCTAAAGCCTCAAAATCTTTTGTACCGTTCGTTTTAAGAGGTTTTGTCTTTGCATTAGCCCACTTTAACGAGTACACGCGTTAATTCGTTGTACCGTTCAATTAATGCAGTTTTAGACATTATTTTTTCCCCTTTCTTGACCATATCTTCCAAGTAAGTGTTTAGTTCGTTAAACTGAGTATATGTAATAAGCAGGTTTCTGAAATCAGACAGTCAATCTTTCTTCATTTTATCATGGAAGTTAGTTTCTGGAGTCTCTTCTTTTGAACTTAATTCTAAACTCTCTATCCCTACCCTATCTTTATTAATTTCTTGTACTTTTGTTAAGATAAGATTTTTATTATACAAGTCCTGAGACGGTAAAACCGCTTCCTCGGAGACAGTCAAACTGGATTGTACTAATTGTCTAGGTATGGTAAAACTGGCATGGATTGCTATTGGTCTATGGATACGTTTTCTTCTTCTTTGGTCTAATTGCTTTCTTACTTTAGCCATTCGGTATGCCTTGAAATTGAAAAGATATACCCTTGAATTTCTTCTTACCTTATATACTCTTAAATAGTTTCCTTCTTTTAGGAAGTCGAGAGCTTTCATAACTTTGTTTTTCGAAAGCCCGCAAGCTTCATCAGGGTTCTATTTTAATTCCGGTTTCGGGTGTGTTTTCTTCCGATGTTGTAATGCATCTTGTAAGCGAGCTGTAAGATTACTCTGAGAGTATTTCCGTCTAGAGAATCAAAGATCGGATTTCTGACGTAATCGAAAACAATCCCCTTCTACTTCTCTGCCTTTTGCAGATGGAAGAAAAAAGGAATGATAAAATTTCCAATCGCCTTACTATCATTCTCTTTTTGTATTCGGTCGTAGTCAGATAACGAATCCCTTTAAAAACAATGTCTTCTTTCTTAACATCATTTTCAATTTGTCTCGCAATATCTTTTGCTATTTCTTCGTACGTGCAAGGGGTATAGTTTACCTGGAATTCGGTTTTGTTATTTGCTACGGATCTTTTTTTAAAAAGTCCTTTCTTAACTAACCACTCAGCTCCTTTACGGATTGATTTCTCCGAGTAGCCATTGCAGTAATAGGAAAGATTTCCAACTGACAACCAGGAACCCTGAAAATATTCTACATTACGTCCAGGTAGAACAGAAAGTAAAATTTTAAATCCAATCTCACTTTCATTATGATTCACCTTTCCATTTCTTACATTAGTGAAATAAGAAACAGAGACAAGGCAATCCATAAATTGCAACAATTCATTTGGTAAGGAAACCGTCTTGTATAACCGGTAAATATTTTCTCCAGGGCATAGCTTTTTAAAACTGATAGGATTGAATATAGTTATCCTCATACATTCACCTCTTTTAAAAGGGAGATAAATGAAACTACCCCTACTACACTGAGATTAGATTTTAATTCACCGGTTCTTTTTCTATATGTGAACACTCCGTATATTACTTTCTTTTTTGTATTTGCATACATGGAAACTATTAAGCCATGTAAACAAATCATCTATGAGTTTATATTTTTAGATAAGAATTTTTGAATACATTAGCCCTTCTCTCTTTATATTTTTGTCCTTTGAGGTTCAGGCTAAAGTTTGATTTTAGGCTTTACCTTGCATGACTATATTTGGTCGAGTCATAAGGTATGATAAGGATCTTAGGAAATCATACCTCAATGCATTTTGATATTATGTCTTATTAAATGTAAAAATTTTTTTCAGGAAGAGCTGTAAAAAAAGAAAAACCCAGCAACCGACCAAAGTTACTGGGTTTGTTTTGCAAGTGGTAAAGCAACATTATTGCTTTCTATAGGGAATGATTATTATGTTAACACATTCTCTATATTTGTATACTCTTCATGATGTACAAATATTTGCAATCAATATTAAAAGAAAAGTTATAGGATATTGGCAAAAATAGCATGTAGTTTCAAGAAGAATTAAATCTTTTTTGTCACAATTTTTAATTTTTTCTCAATATCTTTTTTCTCTTTGCTTAAATGTTTGATTTCAGAGTTTATTTCTTTTAATCTGGCTTTTAACTTGGTGTCATTGGCTTTCTTATCAATGGAAGTCGGCTCGAATTATTTTTTTTGGTTTTTTCACCTATTCTCCTGCCTTTTGAATCCTTCTTCTCGACGTGGTGAATTTCCCCACGTGTTAAAAGCTCTTTTCTTTTTTTGCTTACGGTATTTTTATCGACCTTAGTTCTACTAGCTATATGCCTGTCCGATTGTGTTGGATCTTTTTTTAAAAAGTAATTTATTAACGCGTATTTTTGTTCTTTTGTAAAATGTCTCCGTTCTAGATTATCATTTATTGTGAATTCTTTATATTCCTCTTTAGTACCTTCTAAAATAACACTTGGTATTACCGCATCTTCACCATTTATTTTTTTGAAAATTTCGAGTCGATTCCACCCTGCAAGAAGGAAAAATTTATTTCCTTCTTGTAAACTTTCACAGGGTCTCTAAGCCCTTCTTTCTTAATGAAATTTTCTAACCTTTCTCCGTCAATGCTAGAAATTGACCATGAGTTTTTGTGTCTCTTGTAACCTCGCTAATAGAAAATATTTTTGCTTTCATTCCTGTCTACCAGTTTCTTCCATTATATAAATCCTAAGATTGGGGTAATGATATTTTCGATTATTGTGGCACTAGGTTTTTTATTCTCACAAGAAAATGAAAGTGTTGAAATGTTCTTTGGAATAACTCCTATTAAATCTTTTTTAAAGGTTTCATTAAAAGTTCTAGAAAGGTTATTCTGAAATCCATTTTTGTCTTCTGGATCTTTCCATCCGATGAAAACTACTTTTCCTTTTTTTTTATTTTCTTTTATAGATTCCAAAGTATATATTGTTGGTTTATAAGATTGCTTAGAAATTTCGCAAGGAACAAAAATTTCATTAGAGAAAAAAATAGAAGCTCTTGTAATCCCTTGAAGAGTTGGTGGAGTGTCTATTAAAACAAAATCATAGCCTTTCGCGAAATCCTTTAACGAGTTTTGTAAGGAATACGGAGCAACGGTTGAAAATATTTTTGTCCAATCTATAGTCACTCGGGATAATATCTATTTTGGAGTCTACCAGAGACTATCAAAATATCATAAAGTCCAGCTTGCTTATCGGTATCTGAGTAAAGAGAAGAAATTCCACCTTGCGGATCAGTATCAATGATTAAAACTTTCTTTCCATCATTACATAAAGATTTTGCAAAAAGCGAAACGGT
Source organism: Leptospiraceae bacterium (assembly GCA_016708435.1). Classification (NCBI taxonomy): domain Bacteria; kingdom Pseudomonadati; phylum Spirochaetota; class Leptospiria; order Leptospirales; family Leptospiraceae; species Leptospiraceae bacterium. The sequence continues at coordinate 7,675 of JADJFV010000027.1, forward strand.
TGTCGTTTTCCCTGACCCACCTTTTTGATTTATGATTGAGATTATTTTCATGAGCATTCCTTTTGCGAAGATTTTATAAAAGTTGTTTCATTTGCTAGTTGGTAGTCTGATTTTAAATCTTCAATCATCAAATCTTTTCCTTAAAACATTTAAGTATTATTTAATTGATTTCTATTTCCTAATAGGAACTAATTTTAAATGTTATGTAAAATTGCCTTGAGCTAAAAGATTTTATGCTTTTATTTTCTTATCCTATGAAATATGAATCGGGACATTACATATATAGTAAAGGATTTTCTTGTTGATTAGATCGAAACATAAATAATTTGACGTGGTGAAATTCACCACGTCAAATTATGCATTGGGTTTTATAAATTCTCGTTAAGCAAATATTTATGTTTACAAAATTCTTTTTCTTTATTAATTTAGTTAAAAGAACTTGAGTTTGGTATCTAAAATTATTATTTTGAGGTGAGCAATGGAATTATTTAGCAAAAACGATAAAAACGCGAAAGATTATTATGATTTCAAAGAAGCGCGTGAGAAGTTTACTGAGAGAAATAATGAGATGACTGAAACAATAAAAGATAAAACCATTGATTCGGAAAATGTAGATTTTGCTCAGGCACATATAAATATTTACGAAGGAGTTGGATTAGGCTCAGATTGGAGAGTAGATAAATCTGATAGCGCCAATGACATTAATCAAGCATCTCAAGGCTTTAAAAAAGTATCATTGAATTTACAACCTAAAAGAGATAATTCGATGCGAGCATCATCATTACTCAGTTGGATTAAGGGGCTTTTTAGTGAGGAATAATATATTTATAGAGAATACGGAAGTTTCTGGGATAATTTTTATTCTTCTCAAGAAGTTAATTCCGATTAATCTAAATGAATACATTAAGAAAATGAAAGATGAAACAGTTGATTTTTCATCTGAATCTTCTTTTTGATTTTTCACTTATAATTTAAAGAAGTATGATGATAATAGGATTTTCCTTCGGTATATCGCGAAGATTTATTGAAGCCTGATTTCATAGTCCAGTATAAAAAAGTATGATAGATTGTATAGAATATCGGAACATTCTTAGTTATCATATTCAGCATACCTTTGAAAATCCAAATGTCATTCTACAATATGCAAAAGAACAAAATGCAGATAGATTAATTGTTTTTAAGTCCAGTAATATTGTAGATAATTATTTAAGACTTATCAAGATTCTTAAACTGAATTCGTTTGCTTATCGAAGGGAATTAAATGCGGATCTTTCTTCAAATTTATATAGTCCTGCCGGATTCATACAGAATAAGAAATTGAATACGTTGTTAAGAGGGAAGGGTAAGTCTGTTACTGATACAACATTTAAAATTTTACAGCTTGTTTTCGATAAAGAGCTAGATTCCAATCTAGTTACAATTCAGCATATCCAGGATAAAAAAGAATCTAAATATGCAATATGAAAATTTAAAAGTGCAATAGAGTAGGGGATTCGACTTCTGGTTAGTGGGATCAAATCAGAAGTCGAGAATTGTTCAAAAAACTGAACTTTTATACTAATTTGTTTCTTTTAGCCTAACTAAAAAATGTTTGCTTTCCTGGGAATGACTACAGTAGTGTTTATACAAATCCGAGAATAGCAATATATCATAAAGTATTTAAAGATAAATTGTTTCCAAAAAAATAAAGGGTCTGCTAAATTGCTAATTAGATCAAAAAAATAACCAATTGAGTCTAAAAAATGATTAAAATTTTTTTAATTTTGCATTCGTATTCTATAATTTCATAAAAGAGGTTTTATTATGAATAAAGTTTATTAAAACGATTGTTTAAAACTATGCCTCCAGAAAAACCTGGAAATTGTTCGAGAGTTGCACAAGAAATTATATCTGATGAAAGAAAAAAGGACATTCAATTTTAGCGGATGATTTGGAGATAATTCTTAAGAAGAGACTAGCTTACGAAGTTAGTAAGCCAAAAGGTAAAGTTGTACCTTTACATGACATCCCTACAGATAGACGTTATAAAATTCCTCTCGCAAAATATGTAGATAGGGAAGGCTTCGCTCATCATATGATCTTACCTCCAACAGTCGAGAAAAAAATTAGAAGAATAGAGGAGAATATGCTGGTAGAGAACGTCTGGCTCTTTTTGGATTGAAGCCAAGAAAAAAAAATGTTATTTATGGTCATCCTGGTTGCGGAAAAAGTATGAGCGCAGAACGAATTGCATGGAATTTAGGATTGCCTTTTTTAAAAGTTCGATTTGAAGCTATCTTATCATCATTTCTTGGAGAGTCTGCTGGAAATCTAAGAGGTCTTTTTGATTCTATTGCTGACTATCCATGTGTTCTTCTTCTAGACGAATTCGATTATATTGGAAAGAAAAGAGAAAGCAATAATGATGTAGGTGAAATGCATAGAATCGTAAATATTCTTTTGCACCTGATGGAAGAATATGCATCTCCTGGTATCTTAATAGCTACTACGAATGTTGAAAATAGTCTCGATAATGCATTATTTAGAAGGTTTGATGATGTAATAGAAATTCCTCGTCCATCAGAAAAAGAAATTCACCAGTTATTAAAATCTACATTGTCTTCTATTAAAATATCTAACAAGATAGATTGGAAAATAATTGCAAATAAACTAAATGGATACTCTGCTGCTATTGTTGTAAAGATAGCTCAGGATGCTTCCAAAGAAGCAGTGTTAAAACAAGAATTACCGGTTAACGAGTCTCATATATTAAAGGCAATAGAAGAGAATAAAGATACAGGAAAATAAATGGCAAATTTTCCGCATCTTAGAATAAAGCAAAGTCTTGACGCAACGTACAAGCCTCCCAGGGGCGGCGGTGGAAAAAAATCTCCAATTACTACAGGCAATCTCAATAATAGAAGTGCGCATGGAAATAATTTATTAAATCAGGCTAATCAAATTATTGATGATTGGGCTAATCAACTTAATGAACGAGTAGATGCTAGTTTACCTCCATTACCGGAAGCAATCCCTTTATTTCTAAAAATTGATTCTGATAAAATGGATATGGATTCGCTACGATCATTTGGAATTGAAATAATATCTATTGAGGATGACGGAGTTATCATAGGATCCTCAGTTGGTGAGGATTTACAGTTGATTAGCCTCAAGGAAAAATTCTAAAATTTTAAATGAAAGCAAGAAGCAAAATCAGGCTGCTCAACTATGGGAAATTGAAACAGGTAAGAGTTGGAGACTTGAAAATATTCTATCAGAAAGTCTACTCAGTAAATGGAACTCTATTTCAGAAACAGGGAAATTACGTTGTAGATTTAGGTATATCATGTAATCTTTATATATCAAAATTTCCTGCTAGGAAAAAAGGAGAAACGGATAACAAGTATAATTCTAAACTTACTAAATGGCAAGAAGAAAAAGAAATTAGAGATGGAAAGGGATGAAATTTCCTTTAAAAGACAACGTGATTTGGAAAATCTAGTATTGAATGATATATACGAAGGAAAAATTTTAACAGGATATATTGATTTCGGAGATAGTTTT
>JADJFV010000028.1 GCA_016708435.1 Leptospiraceae bacterium
AATCCTCTGGGTCGAGGGAAAGACATTATCATCTAATAGCGTCTGACGGCACTGTTGAGGCGTTGTTATTAATCGCGTCGCAATCCTCTAAGTCGAGGGAAAGACATTATCATTTTAGGTAATACAGAAGAATATATATGAAAAAAAAACTTATTCTGTCGCAATCCTCTAAGTCGAGGGAAAGACATTATCATCTATTAGGGCAAAGATACCTAGATACTAAAGATAATGATATGTCGCAATCCTCTAAGTCGAGGAAAGACATTATCATGAATTGGAGATGGTAGAATTCGCATGAAAATAATCCAAAGTCGCAATCCTCTAAGTCGAGGGAAAGACATTTATCATATACGAAAGGCAAGACGATTGAAACATACTGTTTAGGAGAAGTCGCAATCCTCTAAGTCGAGGGAAAGACATTATCATGAAAGATAAAAATGCGTTAGTTGCCATAGATTAGTATTTAGTCGCAATCCTCTAAGTCGAGGAAAGACATTATCATTTACTTGCTCAGTTGGGGATAAGAAGTATATACCTAGTCGCAATCCTCTAAGTCGAGGGAAAGACATTATCATAGTAGCTTCCACAAGTCCATTAAAACCAATCCTATTCCTAGATACAACCCATTTTAAATTGAGATTCCCTTTTCTAGTCTTGTTTTTAGCTTCTTTGAGGTAAGAGAAAAAACAGGGCTTCATTATATTGGAAATCCTTTTTTCTGCAAAGAACGTTACTGTATTTTCGAATTCAAATCCTCCTCTTTGACCACAAAAGGGTTTAGTCAATAAATTGCAGCCCATTCGGAGATAAGGGAAACGGGAAATTTCTAATCTAGTGAAATTATTCTGTAATAGCATTATAAATATCTAACCTTTTGGAAACTTGGTGTTGTTTGTCTAAGATTTTTTTTAGACAGGATGAACAAGATTCACAGGATTTTAATTTCTTTTTTTATCTTCATCTTGTTTATCTTGTAAATCTTGTCTAAGATTCTTTTAGACAGGATTTATACTTTCAAAAGAAATAAGCATCATCTACTTTGCAAATCTCCCCTTCTCCATGAATTTGAATTTCTCTTTCCGCAAGTTCATTGAGAGGATAAATCCGAAGAGTCTTCTGCTTCGATAAACCATTTTTAATTTTCTTTAGCATATGGTCAGCTCTTCTTTTTTGTGAAGTCTAAGTTCGAATACAGACTTTTGGACACGGTTTCCATAACCTTGAAGTATCTTGACTACTTTGGCTCTGCGCTTATCACCCATTTTCCCCGAAGGAAGTCATAGCAGATAAGATAGAGTTTACCCTGCTGCATTCATATCCTTTGACTTGGAAAATTCTTTTAGAGAAATTACACTTCCATCTGTAAAAACTTTTTCATCCACTCCCGTTTGAAATTTCACCCAATCTAAAAGCTCGCCTCGCATATAAAGATAATCTCTATTTTCCTTTAATTCATTGTGCAATAGCGGATAGAATTTCTTACGACTTAGATCATTCAGATAATACCCATTATCCCTTACTTCGAAATCCTCCGACTTAATTCTTTTTTGGTTAAATAATTTTAGAGTAAACCAATCACAAAATAGAGGACGCAAAGGTTCAATCATATCACAGCCAAGACTCAGTCTTCCATATTCTAGACTATGTAAAAAACCGATGAATGGATCAAAACCTATTCCATCAATGTAAGCTGCAATACGATTAGTGAGAATAGTGTATAACAAAGAAAGAACAGAGTTACCAACATCTCGGCGGTCTTTTGCTTCTTCCGTTGAATACTCCTTCTTCTTTGAAGAGCCTTCCATAATTTTCATAATACCTCTTTGCAAAATTCCTTCATATCCCATGAGTGCCGGAATATCTTTAGCCTCATTTGCCTCTAGCCGCACTGCACGAAGAGCCTGTATTTCTAAGCGCAGTTCAACGCTTGCATTCTTGCTAAACTCTTCTAGCAAGTAGAGGCAACTTTCCATTTCCCCTGAATCAATTCTTTAGCGAATTCCAATTTGAAATTTTCATCCTTAGATAATTCGTATTGTTTGTAACGAAGCTCCACATTTTTTACATGCGGAGGTGTGAGTTGACCAATTAAGTTTCCATTGGAATTATAATAGGCGAATTCAATTCCTCGTTCAAGTAGTTCGAATAAAACATGCGATGAGGCTTGCACATATCCAAACACTTGAATCGTCTCTATGTTTTTTAATTCCAATTCCTTGATTTGCACACCTTCTTTTTTTAGAACAAGAGACTCACCTGATCTATGAAGAGTAATTCCATGCTCGGTGATATAAACATCAGCCATGATTAAAACTCCCGGAATCCGCCGAAGGAACAACCGACTAATCCTTTGTAGCGAATGCGATACCAATGATTAGAAATTTCGTAAGAGTAAATCTTCTTTGTCTCGAGAGATTACTTCTACTTGTTCTCCATCAGGGATTAATACGAGTTTGCCTCCATTCATACTGCAACGATCTCGGAGAAATAACCCGGAAGGTTCTCTCACTCTCGCAAACGTTGTAGGTTGTTTGGGCTCTTCTTGTTCTTTTTTTCTTGGTCCATTATTGTAGCGGTAACTTGACTAGGTGCATACACTGATTTAAACTCCATCCGATTTGTCCCCTGCATATCTCTTAGAAATTTTTGCAAGTAGTCTTCCTTTTGAATCGACTCACCTAGAACACCTAAGAAATCAATCATTTCATTTTCTGACTTTGTTTTTAAGAATTTTGAGAAAGAAGAAAAATTCGATTTAAAGAATTTCGGATTCTTAGAGGCTAAAGATAAAATTTCATTCTGATGAGAAGTAAACTCTGAGGTAGAATTTTAGGAAGGGATGATTCTTATTTGCCACGGTGAGTTCATCTAAGTCATTTTCTGAATTGATTCCTTCTAAGAGTAACTCCCAGGAATAATTCTTTAAATCATCAGAAAATGATTTTAAGTTTAGCAAAGCGAATTCTCGAACTCTTTCTTCTCCGGGCAAATGGTTTTAGAGCTTCTAAGCAAAATTTACTTACACTAGAAATACTATCTCCTTTGCAGAGCATAAAGATTTCTAAATTTTCTTTCGTGACCGGAACAGAGCTAATTCCTTTTTGAAAGCAACCCTACTGTGCGTTCTTTTAAAAGAGTATTCTTTCTTTTTGAGAAGAGAGAGCAGTGAATTGTAAATAGCCTCTTCTGTAAAATCGCATGGTAGAAATATTCTCTAACGTTTGTAACGCAACTTGATCTTCTTCCCCAAGCATCTCTATCACATAACTTAGAGTATCCGTTGAAGTATCTCCTAGGTCAATCAAAGCATGAAGAGAATTTGTTTTCGATATTACTAGAAGCATTTTATAAACATCCTTCATTGTATCTATAGAAGAATTTCCCTGTAGGTAATAGTAATTATACGCTTTTTTGTAATCGGCGGAGCTATCATTTTTTAGCAACCTTTTATAATACGATTCTGTAACAATTGGGACAAGTATAAATCCAAGAATAACTACTATCGGAATTCCAACCGTAATAGCAGTCCGACTTTTACTTCCAAAGAAAACAAGCTTCAAGCTATCTGGAGAGAAAGATTTCTTGAGAATAGAAACTATTTCTGTAATTTGCTTGCCAAGCTCAGACCAGAAGACGGACGGTTTCGCAGGTTGCACATACTCAGGAGTAACCGTTTCTCTTTCTACTTTTGCACTCGACGAATAAGTCTCTTGGGATTTTTCTTCTTTGTATTCCGGGGTTGGTTCCTGCGGCTTTTCTTGGTAAGGCTCTTTTGTAGGCTCAGGCTCGACAAAGGCGAATTCACTTTGTATCTACTCGAGAGAGTAATAAATCGTAGCCTTTCTTTGCTTCTAGGAATTGAGCATTTATTTTTTCATAGAGTCCTCTATCTACAGAATGAAATTTGTCGGGATGATTTAGTTTTGCGTAATTTTCCATGCTTTTTTGTAATTCTTCTTTTGTGTAATTGCCATTTAACTGGAAAAGCTTTTAAAGCATTTTCAATTTCTTTTTCGCTCTCTTTTACTGATTCATTTCGATTCTTGCGAGCGTTAAATTGATATTCGCCCACACGCTCGATATACTCTCTGGCTTCTTTATCAAGATGAAAGTAATCACAGATTCCTTTGAAAAATCTAGTCTCAGAGCTTTGTAAGATTCCATCCATGAGAGCGACTTGATAAACAAATCCAAAGATTTGAAATATAAATTCAGTTCTTGTTTCTTCGTCTTCGATGGTTCCTTTTAAAACTTCAAACCACATCTAGACTGATACAGGCAGAAAGAATTAATTCATCAGGAGTATAAGTCTGAATAAATTCCCGAACCATTGGCGAAGCTTTGGCTAATAGCGATTCGTCTAATTCATCTCCATAGGTTTCTTTGAAGTAACTTCGAATCCCTTCTATTTCAGAATTATCTATTACTCCATCAGCCTTAGCCATATGAATGGAAATACAAAATTCTAAGAATAAAAATGTATCGAGTGTAGTCTTACAATTTCGATCTATAAAATTTCCGAATGCGTCTACTTGCTTATCAATCAGGTTAGAAAATTCTGGTCTATATTGAAAGTTTGTATTTCGAGTATTGTTTGGATTACTACCATTATCCTCTTCTAGAAAATCGTTGAGTATTTTCCCTGCTGCATCCGTCCAAAAGGCAATTCATTGGAAACAGTTCTAACAACAGCACGTATAATTCTAAACGCTGCGATAATAAGTAAGATGATTATAATTAAGATTAGTTTGATCATAGATAAATTCTCCTGCAATTAAAGTAGAAGGGAGTTTTAAAAGATAAGAAACAAAACATTATTTATACAAAGCAAAGGAAGGACGCAAAGAATTTTTGTGTGGACTTTGTAAACTTTTTGAACATTTTATTTTAAAACTCTCCACGTCCTTGCTTTTTATTTATTGTTTATTTTTATCCATTGATTCTCCTAAAATGAAAAGGGAGTCATTTCTTAATAGGAAACAACTCTTCTAG
>JADJFV010000029.1 GCA_016708435.1 Leptospiraceae bacterium
ATCGTTGAGTATGATAATGATAATAAATTTCAAACTCAAAGAAATTTATTTAATTTTAAATTCAATTAAAGGTAGATATAGGATTCGAATTGAAGATTGCTTTAATATTGATGGAAAGTTATTACCAGAACAATTAAAATGGTTCGGAGCAAAAGAGTTTAGAAAATGACATAATTTTTGTCATTAAACTTAGCATTTATAAAAACAATTGTCGGTGCGGGGGCTGTACGTTGGTGAATTTTGGCTCCTTTTACGTTTTTATGGCGGGTGGGGTGTCCCGGGTTGGAGAAATTGAAATGTGGCAAAATGTGCGGCGGCATGCGTTGGTTTTTTGGTTGGAGTTAGCACTCGTCCTAAGAGAGTCGCGATTGGTTGCTCTTAATACGATTTGGTGTGTCGAGTTGGGTTTTTTTTTTTTTTTTTTTTTTTTTTTTTTTTTTTTTTTTTTTTTTTTTTTTTTTTTTTTTTTTTTTTTTTTTTTTTTTTTTTTTTTTTTTTTTTTTTTTTTTTTTTTTTTTTTTTTTTTTTTTTTTTTTTTTTTTTTTTTTTTTTTTTTTTTTTTTTTTTTTTTTTTTTTTTTTTTTTTTTTTTTTTTTTTTTTTTTTTTTTTTTTTTTTTTTTTTTTTTTTTTTTTTTTTTTTTTTTTTTTTTTTTTTTTTTTTTTTTTTTTTTTTTTTTTTTTTTTTTTTTTTTTTTTTTTTTTTTTTTTTTTTTTTTTTTTTTTTTTTTTTTTTTTTTTTTTTTTTTTTTTTTTTTTTTTTTTTTTTTTTTTTTTTTTTTTTTTTTTTTTTTTTTTTTTTTTTTTTTTTTTTTTTTTTTTTTTTTTTTTTTTTTTTTTTTTTTTTTTTTTTTTTTTTTTTTTTTTTTTTTTTTTTTTTTTTTTTTTTTTTTTTTTTTTTTTTTTTTTTTTTTTTTTTTTTTTTTGCCGCGATACCGAAGCACTGAACTGCAAACCTATTACAAATTTATAAAAGAAATATGAACTTCCAAATTAGCTCTGAACCAGCGGCTATCGCTTGCATGCTGTTATGCACAGTTATTTCTTCACGATTTTACTTCGTTGCAAAACATTTCCATTTTCGTCATTAAGTGTTACAAAGTAAATACCCGCAGGTTGTTCACTCAAAGTCAAGTTTGTTTATGTTTTTATTTCAACAATAATTTGTCCATTTAAGTTACAGAGCTTGCGCATTGGTTTGTTTGAGAAAATATATTTGGTTGTATGCAGGGTTGGGGTAAATTCTAATTGTTGAGTACTGATTGTTACCTTCCACTATGCTAGTTGTTACATCTGAGTATTTAGCAATAAACGCATCTAAACCCACTCCTCCTTCCGAAGTTAAAAATGAAGTTGAGGCACCCGGGTCAAAATCGACTGTTCCCTCAAAAGCGCCAGTAACATAAAAATTGCCTAAAGCATCTAAAGCTAATGACTTAACAAAATCATCACCTATACTACCTCCTACAGATGCAGCCCAAAGATAATTTCCATTGATATCATATTTTGCAAAATACATATCTAAACCTCCTGCAGAGTTTAAATATGCAGTGGCTGCGTTGGGGTCAAAATCTACAGTTCCATGAAAACCGCCAATTGCATAAACATTGTCCAATGCATCTATGATGATTGAATAACCTTCATCATCACCAGAACCGCCCACACTTTTAGCCCAAAGGTAATTTCCATTAATATCGTATTTGGCTATATACATATCTGAACCTCCTTGAGACGTTAAGGTGTTGGTAGCAGCACCAGGATTAAAATCGACTGTGTCATGATAATAGCCTGTTACATAAACATTGTTCGAAGCGTCTATAGCTATTGAACCCCCTAAATCATCATTCGAACTGCCCACAGATTTAGCCCAGAGGTAATTTCCATTAGAATCATATTTTGCAAGCACCATATCCATACCTCCTACCGCTGTTAAATTGGCTATTGAAGGACTTGGGTCAAAATCAGCAACACCTTGAAAATAACTTGTCATAAAAATGTTACCCAATCCATCAATTTTTATGCAATTAGCCGAATTATAAGTATTGGTACTACCGATACTTTTAGCCCAAAGGTAATTTCCGTTTAGATCGTATTTCGCAAAAAATGAAGCAGTACCCCCTGCGGCAGATATTGTGTTGGTTGAAGCACTCGGGTCAAAATCGGCTGTTCCACTAAAATGTCCAGCTAGATAAACATTATCCGAATCATCTATAGTTATGGATATTCCAATATCAAAACTTGTAGCACCCACAGCTTTAGCCCAAAGGTAATTGCCGTCAGTATCATATTTTGCAAAAATATATCATTACTTCGAACGAAGTTAAAGTGTCATTAAGGTCAATCGGATTAAAACTGGCTGTTCCTGAAAAGTAACCTGTTACATAAACATTACCTGATCCATCTACGAAAATGGAAATGCTTTGATCAAAACTAATACCTCCCACATTATTTGCCCAGAGGTAATCTCCGTTTCCAACGTATTTGGCAATAAACACATCGTATGCACCGTATGAAGTTAGATTGGAAGTGCCGACTCCGGGGTCAAAATCAACCGTTTCATGAAAATAGCCTGTTACATAAATATTACCACCAGCATCTAATGCAATTGAGCGAGCCATATCATCGTCAATAAAACCGAACGGGGAAATTGTGCCTATAGACTTTGCCCATTGATAGTTTTGAGCCGTTGTAGTAACTACGAAAATTGTCGCTAAAATAAATGTCAGTATAGTTTTTTCATTTTTATTTAAGTCATTGTTGGTTATAAAATTTATAGACTAATTGAGTCTTCCTTAATAATTGTGCATAACGATTTGCATGTATTGCGATGGCTGCGATACCGAAGCACTGAACTGCAAACCTATTACAAATTTATAAAAGAAATGCGAACTTTCAAATTTACACTGAACCAGCAGCTAGCGCAAACATGCTGTTAGGCGTTGAGGTTTTACTCTGGTATTTTTTGTATTTTTCATTTCTTCACTTACTAAATAAATTCTTGGTCTTTATAACTTCGATTAAATTTCAGTTTCTTTGTAATTGTCTTATAAAATATAAAAGCATTTAAAGAACCAAACGATTGTTGAAATTATAACTTTGAGTAAAATTTACTTGTTTTTAATTCTTTTAAAGGTAAGTCTTTTTACACTTCCGGCATTGAATTTTCTCTCAAGTATTAATGTTTCATTATTGATTTTAACGATATTAAACCAATGCCATTTTTTCTCATTTCTTCTATTTGTTAAAAGTGATTTATAGCTGTATGAATAAAAGCCTATTTTTCTTCTCTCGATGTTAATTCTTGCCTTTCCTCTATGATGTCCAAGTATGAAGCGACTGTCACAAAGTCCTTGCTTTGTAGTCAAAGCAAGAGAGATTTACAAATGAAAAGCCCGATAAAAAAACAGTGTCACCAATATTTAACTTGTCTCCATTGCAATTAGCAAATTTTAATCCAGCAGCATCATTTATTTTTAAAAAACTTAAGTGAGAAATATTCTCTAATTCTGACGGTGGTTTTACAATTTCTTTATCAAACTCGTCTGAAATTAACTGGAAGTGAACTGAATCCATAATCAATCTTACTTCTTTGTCTAGCAGCTGAGCTTGGCTATTTGTAAGTACAAAAAATAAAAAAAGAAGTATACTTTTTATTAATTTCTTGATATTTATTTGGAAATAAGAAGTCTTGAAATAAGTAAAGTTCATTATAAGTTAAAATAAAAAACAAAAGTAGTAAATTATGTTAGCTGTTAAAGTATTTCAAATTAGTCTGAAATAAAATATAACCAATAATGATTGTCTCTGAAGCAAAAAGAAAACATTTCAATGGGTTTTCAAATTTAGTATTGGGCCTCCATTCAAAATTCTTCAAACCTTTACGCCTAACGGTTTGCATATTTTGGCTGACAGGAAGCCGGCTACAAACTGCAAACCTTTTACAAATTTACAAAAGAATTGCGAACTGCAAAATATACAAAACCAGCAGTTAGCGCAAATATGCTGTTAGCACTTGTAGTTCACGACATGGTTCACAAGAAAATCAAAACACAAATCAATTCGTTCGTGTGCGTCTGCTTTCAGCGTTGATTAAAAGTCCGAATAAATGTCAACTAAAATGTCCAAAAAAGTAAAAGCCAACAATGTCAAATTAGTCACCAAGCAAAAATGGTTTTATGTGCGTTGCAAAACTTTTAAAAGTCATTCAATAAATTGTCAAACTGTCGAGCCCGCTCCTACTCTATTAAAGACGAGCAGTCACCAAATAAATTAAAATGCAAACTGTCGAGGCGAGAGAAAAAAAGTCCGATAGTAAATTGGTAAAATACTTTTAAAAGTTTTATGCTTCAAACTGTCGAGAAAAAGGTGAACTTTAAAATTAACAGCAAAACTTTCAAACTACAACTATTAAAAAAGTCAGCGCAGCAAAAACCATTTTTATTTTTTGCAAACTGTCGAAATGAGATGAACTAAAAAAGTAGCGAATAAAATTTGATTTGGTTGTCAAAATAATTGAGCCAAATTTTAAATGAATTTTTCTATTTAGGCTTTTACTTTGGAGTCGCAGAACTATGAGTGC
>JADJFV010000030.1 GCA_016708435.1 Leptospiraceae bacterium
ATTTTACAGTATTTTTGAATTTCATAAAACATATTTAAATTTTTTCTATTAGTTGGTTTTAGCAAGTAGTGGGTCACCCGTACCGCGGGTTTTAGATAATAATACTCGAAATAATCGACCAAGTATTTTAAAATTTTTTTAGATTTTTTAGCACTTTTTAGCTTTACCCCAAGATAGCACATTAGTTTCCCCGCAGAAATAGTTGTAAAGTGCTGTTTATTTAAACCCATGAAGGTAAGCATATACTGTTTTCTATTTGATTGTATTTGAAATAGTAAATGTAAGGTGTCGTAGAAAGCAACGTCGAAAAAGACAAAGTTGCAATACAACGTAAAATAGTAACCAACAAGAATCTGTATATTGAGTTTTTTTGGTGGGTGTATACGAGGACGTCCAAAAAGATTATTTACAGACTTTTTTATAAAAAACTGCAGTAGTTTAGAGGCGGGCACGCAAGCCTTAACTACGCTGTGTTTTTTTCGAAGTCAAACGTACGCTCTTTTTTTAGGTAAACTACGCGTAACAAAATCTACAGCACAGCCCAAATAACAGCCCCTCACGATACTACGCGGGTAACAATACGTTATTTAAGTTAAAAAAAAAAGTAAATAAGCAAACCAATAGAAAATTCCATACCGGAAAATACCAAAACAGCAACACTCACCCCGAGTAAGTAAAAGCTGTCAACACTCAGCCCAGAGAAAACGCAAATGCAGTATAGCGTGATCCACATTAACTCGGACAAAAGTAAATAGGATAACAAATCGGAATCAATAAAAAAAAAAGAAACTAAAGATAAGATGAAACATAAGTTTAATAGATTAAAAAAGCTTAACACTTGCAGATTACACGCCTGCAGACTAGAAACAGAGTAACGAGTCACAGGATTCTAAAATTTACTTAGGTGCAAAATGTACTTGCGCAACACTTATGTTCTTAGGCAATAATAAACCTAGGCACGCGGGCCAGGGGCGTTTAATAGGCGTCATAGTTAACAAAATAATAATTTTTAAAAAAATGAGAAGAAAACACATCACTATAGCATTTATGCAACACGCCACGAGTGGTTGAGTAGTCAAGTAAGAGTTTTCGAGTGTCAGGAAGATTGTAATAAACAAGGTTAAGCATCTCAGAAGACTCACGCTCTACCCAACTTGCATTTTTCATAAAGCAACAATAGAGCTAAGGTGCCTTTGCTGCGGGTAAGCGGCGCGGGTATTCGTCATCATAGAAATAAAAACCGTTACCGCTGTGTATACGTCATCTGCTCTTGTTTTACCGGGCAAAACTCAAGCAAAATGGTCAAACAAAGAGTACGCGCCTATGGTGGTTACGGAGTGTAGCGAAAGGGCTATATTTGGGACATGCTGCGGTGTAGTTCAAAAAAAAAAATCGCTGGAATTACCAGAATCCGAGGTAAACACTTTGATAGGGGCGTGTTCATTTATAACAAAACACTCCACCGGAAAACCATAAACAATACGCTCGACGGACTCCCATTACGCAAAACAAATACTTTAAATTTTTGTCGTATGTCTAACTTAGCCTTTTTTTTTAAATTTCGGTAATCATTGTAATAGCAAAATTTAGAGAGATACAAAGAAAAAAAAACCACTATATATAACCAGGGTCTGCGGAAGGAACACCTCCGACGGTGCTGCAGTTACTCATATAAATGTTTATGCTCGCCCACCAACAGCATAAAGTAGGAAACATCGTAAGGGGTGACCTCAATCTATACAAAAGGGAAAAAGTTCTCCCATCCAAAAGTAAGCCTATCAAACGCGATAGAAAAGAATTCGTGAAAAATATCGGAAAATAAGTACACTGCGTACTTAAAGAAACAATCTCAGACAAGTAAGTATATAAGGGCGTATATAGTATCAAAAAACTCCTCTACGAACATACGTTTTGAATCCCACGCTAAGTCAATAGCAACGTCACTCTCGTCAAGATACATGTAGTCACTCACTTATAAATTACAAAAGCGCAATGCAGCCAATAAAAATTATTTATATTTAAGAAAATAAATCACAGTACACAGCATAGTAGGCGTACGCGGTAAGGTAGAATGCCCGCATGCTTGGAATTATATGTTAACCAAATGAAGTTGTAATTAATGGGTGAACTAGTTCTTAAGCAGTAAGCCGTACGTCTAGAGCAGCAACCACGCGGAGGTGTACTGACCGCGGACCCCACGCTACGAACGACTCTGGGAAAAGGCTACTCTAGCCAGGAATCGAACCCGGGTTTGCAGGGTGAAAACCTGCTGTCCTAACCATTAGACGACTAAAGCGAAAAGGCGAAAATAGCCGCTACAGCTACTAAAAAAAAAAAAAAAATAAATCTAATTTAGAATTTAGTCGCTATTTAGATTTTACCTAATTACTCGTGGGGTGGCAGCGTTGTAACCGCCACCACGCCACAAATTAGTAATACCGCTGTCGGGAGACGAACCCGACCCGCTCAGGGTCATGAGCCCCGGCTGGACCGTCCTAGCGGCATAGAAATGTACGAAAATTACAGGGCTATCACCTTCTTTGGCACGCGATTCCACGCAGTTTACTTTCTTTAACACATTGGCTACTACTTTCGGTCACCCCTACTAAAATCTCAATTGATTTAGATTGCCCGGTACTACGATGTCTCGCTTCGCGGGATTGAAAACGACGAGGGGTCAGCAGAACGCGTTAGGAACCTTGCCCACTCTAATAAGAAACTGTTTTCTACTTGACCTGAATAGGCATCCGTCTAGTGCATATTTACGACTAACTTAAAACGTAGAACAAATGCTAAGCAGCCGAGTATTTTGCAATGTATAAAACTAAAATTATAGGGTGATGGACGACAATGTAGCTGAGGTACCTGTTAAAAAATATTGGGCTCAGTGGGCTCATTGAAATTACCCTAGCTATTCCTACGAGAAAATGCTCAGGGTATCACCACCTGCGAAACCAAAACGTGTGCATAAAGGTTGAGAAATTTTTTAAAGAAACCGATGCGCTGGAGCGTAAACAACTAGAAAATAAAAAAGACGCTAAAAATACAAAAAGGGCTGGTCAAATAAGGCTAAACTTTAATAATACTTTATAATAAAGAATAAAAACAACGAAAATAACTAAAATATTTATAAGAATTGCCAAATAAAAAGCAACGCGGGTTGTTTGTCTATTCCGCGCGTATCTGCTTTTGTTAAATATTTTGTTTTTTCTCAGCAAAAACAAACCCTGCACAGTGCCCATGGCCGGAATCGAACCAGCACCCGAGAAGGACGCGATTTTAAGTCGCGCGTGTCTACCAATTCCACCACACGGGCGAATTGCTGGTTCGACTACAGGCAACACCACAGGATACCGGCGAGGGACAGGAACACAATTAAAAAAAAAATAGCTGTAGGTAATAGTTTTAAGTTTCCTTGAGCTTTGAAAGAAGCAAAACGAGGCAGCATTTGAGGGATCCTCGATATTGTATTTTTTAAAATTCGTATTAAAAAGTATTTTTCAGCGAGATTTAACCCAAAATTTAAAAAAACCTCTTTACTCATAAGACCCGTAAGTTTTTTAACGTAGTAATCCATTGAAAAACCACTTTTTATAACACGGTAACCTTTAATGGAGTAAGGTCACTGCAGCGCCCTGCCCAGTTTACGTAAATTTTTACGAAAAATACGGTATCTATACGCCATCCCATAAGAAAAAGGGCCGTCAAAATTTCTAGGGCCAGTAGATAGTTCACGGATAATAGTCTCTGGTCTAGTATCAACGGCTTCCTTTAATTCTTCTTCAAGCAGTTTTTGTTTTTCATGCTCATCGAGATTTTCACGGTATTTAGCAAGCTGTTCATGATACTTATCCATACTTATAAGGTACCTGTGGCACGCCACAACATACGGTTTTAGATCGTCCAGTTCTTTATCTGTTGGGTAATAAGGCTGTCCAGGCTTGCGGAGTATAACTTTTTTTCATCACCGAAGACACGCGAGAACTCAAGTAAAAAACGGTAAAGTCGGGTCCACGCTACGGGGCTTGTTATCGGCGCCTGAAACGTTTACAAGTTTTTGTATTCCGCGGACGGTTACCCACATCTGTGTATCTTCTGGTTTTTGTGGGGCTTCTATAGACTTTGGTTGGGGTTTCTCAATAGTAGTTTGTGGCGTAGCAGTTTGTGGCGTAGCAGTTTGTGGCGTAGCAGCTTGAGGCGCTTTAACTTCGGGCGAATCAACGGCAGCGCTCGTTTTTTCTACACTTGTAGTTTTATCAGTAACCCTATTTGGGTTATTTACGTTCTTTTTATCAGTGGCAAGGGTTTCCAGTGTAGGTTTACCGACTTGTGTTGTGTTGGTTTTTGTGTTGTTTGTGTTGTTTGTGTTGTTATCCTTTGAGAAGAAGAAAAACAGCGTAGTTAGGATTCGCGGGCCAGGCACTGCCTTACCCATATACAGGTGACGGTTATCGGGTTGCGATACCGTATAGTAATAACTATTGCTAGTGTATGTAAGCTTCGGCAACAACATACCTATAAATTAAACTCAGTTTGTCGTATTAGTAAATCTAACTTTGCGGCTGAACATCTCTGTTTTTAAACCGCTACGTTATTAAAAAATTTTATCTAAAAATTTTCTATTAGAACAATTAAACTATACAATTCCTGACTAATCAGTGACATTTTTTAAGCGTAGCTATGCAACTTACTTAGTATAATTGCTAAACAATTGGCTTCCTGTCCCCGGTCCTCTCGTACTGAGGTAAAAATAGTTAACTATTCTAAGTATACAGTAGATAGGGACCAAACTGTCTCACGACGTTTTAAACCCAGCTCACGTACCACTTTAATCGGCGAACAGCCGAACCCTTAGCAGATTATGCACCACCAGGATGTGATGAGCCGACATCGAGGTGCCAAACGTTTTCTTCAATGTGGACTCTCGGAAAACATAAGCCTGTTATCCCTAGCGTACCTTTTATCCGTTAATCGATACAGCCTCCTCTACGCTATACCGGGTCACTATGGCAGGCTTGCGCCCTTTACATACTTGTTAGTACATAAATCAGACCTAAATAAACTTCATTAAAACGTCTTTGTTTGCACATATTTTAGATCATATGCTCACCTCCGTTACTCTTTTGGAGGCAACCGCCCCAGTTAAACTGTCTCGCAGCAAATTTCTTTCGTTCCCGAAAGCTAACATAATAAATTAGAAAGTAGTTTTCCATCAACACGACAGCTCCTACGTATCTATATTCCTTTTTATTTTTGTCATAAGCAGCTAACAGTAAAGGTGCATAGGGTCTCTCCGTCTAGCTGTATTTTATCGCATCTTCACAATAACTTCAATTTCATAAAGTCAACACTAGAGACAGTGGGGCAGTCGTTACACCATTCGTGCAGGACGGAACTTACCCGTCAAGGGATTTTGCTACCTTAGGACCGTCAGGGTTACGGCCGCCGTTTACCGTGGCTTATAAGTTACACGCAAATATAACTATTTCGCCGATCAGCACTGGGCAGGTGTCAGACTTTATACTTCATATTTCTACTTCGCAAAGTCTTATGTTTTTAATAAACAGTCGCTACCCCCTCTTTTCTTAGTCAACAGGACGCCTTTTCTCCCTAAGTTACAAGGCAATTTTGCAGAGTTCCTTTAGTGTTGTTACCTTTTTCGTCGTAGCTTACTCAGCCAGTCAACCTGTGTTGGTATTTGTACGGTACTTCTAGGTTTTTTCCAGCC